>DASXIH010000463.1:0-21499 GCA_036498125.1 Thermoanaerobaculia bacterium | reverse complement strand
ACCGGCAGTTCCTCCTCGATGTCACGCCGATCATCACGCCTGTCGAGCGCGATACCTTCCTGACGCTGGAGACCGATCCGCAGCGCGACCTCTTCATCGACGACTTCTGGACGCGACGCGACAAGACGCAGGGGACGACGAATCACGCCTTCCGGAAGCTCTATTACGAACGCCTCGAGGTCGTGAAGGAGAAGTACCACGGCGCCACGACCGATCGCGGGAAGATGTACCTCACGCGCGGCGAGCCGGCCGACATTCTCGAGATCAAGTGCCCACGCCACCTCCGGCCGATCGAGATCTGGACCTACGCAGGATTCGTCGATCAGCCGGAGTACGGCCATCCGGTCCGGCTGATCTTCTTCCTGCCGCAGTACGAACGCGAATGGGTCCTCCTGGATAAGGTGAAGTGGCTCGTCCCCGAGCTGTTCAAACACGACAACATCTACGACGGCCCTGGGAAAGGGACGCTCATCGAGGACTGCCTCGACACCGAAAAATTGGCCGCGGCTCTCCAGTGGTCGAACGATCATGGGACCAATCTCTACAAGATCTTCGACATACCGCCCGTCGATCCCGAGCTGATCGCACACATTGCGCACAGCGTCGTGATCGCCAACCCGCAGGCGCCGAAGCTCGAGCCCCGCGTGACCGTCGGGTATCCCGCCACGGATAGCGGCAAGACGGACGTGCAGTGGACGATCGAGATCCCGCGCTCGGCCGTACAGCCGACAGTAGTCGAGAAGTCGAAGACGTATGCGCTCGACCTGGTCGGCGAGGTGATGCGCGAAGGGCGGATGTGGGAGACGTTCCGCTACCGCTTCGACTTCCCCGTCGATGGCGCAGCGGAACGGCTGCCGGTGGTGATAGACCGGATGCTGCGGCCGGGGCCATACACGGCACGCATCAAAGTGTCGGATCGCGCTTCAGGCGCCGAAGCGATCGTCGAACGAACACTCGACGTCCCCGGTGTGGCGCCGGCAATCCTGCCGGCGAAGGTCACGACCCAAACTGTGACCCAGAACATTCGCATCATCCCGCTCTCCGACGACATCGTCAGCGGTGTGCAGACCGTCAACACCCTGATCGCGGGCGATCCACCGGCAGCGGTCGAGTTCTGGCTCGACGGGCGCAAGATCGCCGTCCGCCGCTCCCCTCCCTTCTCGCTCGACCTCGACCTCGGCAACGTTCCGCAGACCCACAAGATCCGCGTCATCGCCACGGACGCGGCGGACAAGCCGCTCGGTGGCGACGAGATCATCGTGAATAGCGGGACCGATCCGTTCCGCGTCCGCATCACGTCCCCGCGGGTCACGCCGCCGCGCCTCGCCGGACGGACGCGCGTCTCGCTCGACCTCCGCCTCCCGAAGGGACATGAGCTCCAAGGGGTTGATCTCTTCTGGAACGAGACCAAGGTCGCCACGCTGCATGACCCTCCGTACGTGCAGACCATCGACGCCGGCTCTCCCGATCACATCGGCGATCTCCGCGCGGTCGCCACGCTGGACGACGGCTCGACCGCCTCGGACGAAGTGATCGTGAATGCACCACCACAGCTCGAGGAAGTGAACGTGCACCTGGTCGAGCTGCCGACGACGGTCATCGCGCGTGGACGTCCCCTCACGATGCTCGATGAGTCGGCCTTCAAGGTCCTCGACGAAGGGAAGCCGGTGAAGCTCGCGAAGTTCGAGCGTGTGAAGAACCTGCCGCTCTCGCTGGGACTCGCGATCGATACATCCGCGTCGATGCAGCCTCGGATGACAGAAGCGCGCACGTCGGGCTCCGCCTTCTTCAAGAACGTGCTGCGGCCGGGCGACAAGGCGTTTCTCGCCTCGTTCGACACGCAGCCGCAGATCGTGCAGCCGTGGTCGTCGAGCCTCGATGATCTCCAGGCGGCGCTCGCGAAACTGCGCGCCGAGGAGTCGACGGCGCTTTACGACGCCATCGTCTATTCGCTCTACAACTTCCTCGGCGTGAAGGGTCAGAAGGTGCTCGTCGTGATCACCGACGGTCGCGACACGACGTCGAAGTACACGTTCGACCAGGCGCTCGAGTACGCGCGCCGTTCCGCCGTCCCAATTTACGCGATCGCGATCGGCGTGAAGGGCACGGACCTGGAGGTGAAGCACCTGCTCGCCCGCTTCTGCGAGGAAACGGGCGGGAACATGTACTCCGTCGACTCCGCGTCGCAGCTCGGGAAGATCTACGCAGACATCGAGAACGAACTGCGCTCCCAATACATCCTCGGTTTCTACCCCGGCAACGACGTGAAGCCCGGCGGCAAGTGGCACGACGTGACGGTTCAGGTCACCGAGGGACGCGCGAAGACGATTCGCGGGTATTATCCTTAGTGAACATGCGCAAAACGGTCGGAAGTCTCTTCTTGGCGGCAGCTTTATGCCTGCCGGCGTTCGCAGGGCCTCGTGAGCTCAACGGATATCTCTCCGGCGGCGTGAGCATGCAGAACTGGCATGGGCAGGCGCGGATCGGATCGGCGCAGCTCGAATTCGTTTGGGATTCGAAGCACGTCCAGCGCTGGATCTCGCACACCGAGATCGGCACGACGCTCATCATGAGCGACGTCGATCAGCCGCGCGAATGGGATCCGTACCACTTCGGCGCCGCGTCGAATCAGGTGAAGGCGCTCGGCCTCGGCCTCTACGCACGGCACCTCTGGCGCACCGGCTCGAATCGCGCGCAACCGTTCCTGGAGATCGGCTCCGGCCCGATGTGGTCGACGCGCGAGGTGCCGGCGACGACGTCGCACATCAATTTCCAGTCGCAGTTCGCCCTCGGCGCGGTGTTCTTCCCGCAGTCGAAGACGCCGCTGCACATCGGGTGGCGCTTCTTCCACATCTCGAACGGCGTCATCGCCGAACGGAACCCGGGCCTGAACGTGAACTCGATCTACATCGGGACGCGGCTGGCGTCGTTCAGGTAGGCGTAACCCGTTCCTTGCGCTCCATGGCGACGCGCTCGCGTTCAGCGGCGCGCTCGGCGCGGCGCTGATTCGCCTCGTCCTTCAGGCGCTGGCCGATGGCGCAGCCGGTGGGGGTCGTTGCCAGACCGCCTTCGGCCGTCTCCTTGAGCCCGCGCGGAAGAGCGCGTCCGATGCGGACCATCGCCTCGACGACTTCGTCCATCGGGATGACCGACTCGACGCCCGCGAGCGCAAGCTGCGCCGCGGTCAGGCCGTGCACCGCGAAGAGCGCGTTGCGCTTCACGCACGGCACTTCGACGAGACCGCCGACCGGATCGCAGACCAGGCCGAGGGTGTTCTTGAGCGCGAGTGCCGAAGCGTGAATGCAGGTGCGCGTGTCGCCGCCCATCATGTAGGCGACGGCCGCCGCGCCCATTGCGGTCGCGACGCCGACCTCGTTCTGGCAGCCGCCCGCGGCGCCGCTGATGTTCGCCGACAGCGCCACGATTGAGCCGATCCCGCCGGCGATGACGAGTGCACGCACCGTCTTTTCCGGATCGACATGCCGCTCTTCTTCGAGCGCCAGCAACATGCCGGGAACGACGCCGCCGGCGCCCGCGGTCGGAGCCGCGACGATGACGCCCATCCGCGAGTTCTCCCCCATCACGGCGAGCGCATACAGCTCAGCCTTGATCGTGAGCGGATCGAGGAACGTCTTGCCGGCGACGAACGCCTCGTTCAGCTTCTTCGCCTCGTTGCCGACGAGCTTCCCCATCGAGAGGCCGCCGCTCTTCCCGCGCTCGACGCAGTCGCGCATCACCTCGCGCCGCTTGCGCAGCGCGGCGAGGATCTGCTCGCCCGGAGTGCCATGCTCCTGTTCGTCGACCTCGAGAAACACCTCCGCAAGGTCGCGGTCCCGGCCCACTTCTTCGAGCTGCTTGAACGATTCGATCATGCGTAAAGCACAACTCGTAACGCCATCACGGAATTCTGTCCAGATACTTCGCCTCCGCCACATCCCCGATGCCGCAGATACGGCCGAGGGCGGTCTTGCCGAGGGGGGAGTCGACGTCGATTTGCATGAAGGCGTCCTTGCCTCGCTGTTTGCGCGAACAGTAGAGCGACGCGATGTTGATTCCCTCCTCGGCGATGATGCGGGTCACCTCGGAGATCATGCCGGGACGGTCGCGGTAGAAGAGCAGCAGCGTCGGCGAGTCGCCTTTGAATCGCGTCTGGAAGCCGTTGATGTTGAAGACCTCGATCACTCCCCCGCCGATCGAGGAGCCGACGATCTCCGCTTCCCGCTTCTTCCCGCGGATCTCGATGCGCACCGTGTTCGGATGCACGTCGCCTAGATCCTCCTCGGAGAACGCGATCTCGACGCCCATCTGCTCCGCGATCCGGATCGCCTCCGGGATGCGCGGATCGTCGACGTTCAGACCGATCGAGCCGCCGACGAGCGCGAAGTCGGAGCCGTGCCCGCGATACGTCGCCGCGAGCGGCGGATGCAGGTAGAAGTGAACGTCGACCGGATCCTCGTCGAGGATCTCGCGCGCAACGCGCCCGAGCCGCGCGGTACCGGCGGTGTGCGAAGAAGAGGGTCCGACCATCACGGGTCCCATCACATCGAGAATCGATACCTTGCGATCGTGGCGAACTGCCATGCCGTTCAGTTTATAGTCCAACTCATGCCGCGCAAGCCGCTCATCCTCGTCGTGGATGACGACGCCCCGATCATCACGCTGATGCGGAGCCTGCTCCGGGAGTTCGGGTATGAGGCGCGGACGGCGACCAGCGGGGCGGCGGCGATCGAGGCGGCACGCGCCGAGGCGCCGGACCTGGTGCTGCTCGACAAGAACATGCCGGGGATGTCGGGCGGGGATGTCATCCATGCGTTGCGGAAGGACGTCGGTCTGGAGAGCGTGCCGATTCTCCTGCTGACCGGCGACCCGGTCGCGCCGGCTGAAATCGCCGAGCTCGGTGCCACCGGAACGGTGCAGAAGCCGTTTGATCTGCAGGATTTGATGGAACAGATCCGCCACCATGTGGGCGTGCTATAAACCGCGGCCATGAGCCACGACAGCATCGACGATCTCGTTCATACGGCGGTCTTCAGCGACGACGCCGCGGCGAAAGCGGAGGCGCGCAAACAGATCCACCTTCGCGCGCGGCAGGCGGGCGCCGTCCCGTCGTCGATCTTCCCGCTGTACGACGCCATCGGACGCGGCGAGCTGAAGCCGTCGTTCACCGTCCCGGCGCACAACATCCGGGCGCTCACGTACGACGTCGCCCGCGCCCTCTTCCGCGTGGCGATGCGCCACGACGCCGGCGCGTTCATCTTCGAGATCGCGCGCTCCGAGATCGGCTACAGCGAGCAGCGTCCCGGCGAGTACGCCGCGTGCGTCCTCGCGGCGGCGGTCAAGGAAGGGTTCAGAGGTCCGGTGTTCATCCAGGGCGATCACTTCCAGGCGAGCGCGAAGAAGTGGGCGACGCCGGACGGCAAAGCGAGCGAGGTCAAGGCGCTGGAGTCGCTCATCGATGAGGCGCTCGCCGCGGAGTTCTACAACATCGACATCGACACCTCGACGCTCGTCGACCTCAGCTTCCCGACGCGCGAGGAACAGCAGCGGGCGAATTACGAGTACACGGCACACCTCACGAAGTACATCCGGGAGCGCCAGCCGAAAGGGATCTACGTTTCGGTCGGCGGCGAGATCGGCGAGGTCGGCAAGTACAACACGCAGCCGGACGAAGTCCGCGCCTACATGGAAGGGCTGCGGAAACACCTCGACGGCGAGCCGGGCATCGCGAAGATCTCGGTGCAGACGGGGACGTCGCACGGCGGCGTACCGCTGCCGGACGGCTCGATCGCGCAGGCGAAGATCGACTTCAACGTGCTCCGCGAAGTCACCGACATCTGCCGGAACGAGTACAAGATCGCCGGCAGCGTGCAGCACGGCGCGTCGACCCTCCCGGAGTCGGTGTTCAACAAGTTCCCCGAGAGCCAGGCGGTGGAGATCCACCTCGCGACGCAGTTCCAGAACATGATCCTCGACGCCCCCTCCTTCCCCGCCGAGATGAAAGAGCAGATCCGCGACTTCTGCTTCGCGAACTGCCAGGACGAGCGCAAAGACGGCGAGACCGATGAGCAGTTCGTCTACAAGACCCGCAAGAAGGCGCTCGGTCCGTTCAAGCAGCGGATGTGGGAGATGCCCGACAGCGCGAAGGGTCCGATCATCGAGGCGCTGGAGCACAAGTTCGAGTTCCTCCTCGGCAAGCTCGGAGTCTTCGGAACGAAGGACGTCGTGAGCCAGTACGTTCGCGTGTCGTCGAGCGATCTGCCCGAGTATGCGGCCGCGAGTGCGGAACTGACGGCGGCAGCTACAGTCGACCCGAACGAAGGAGAGTAGTTCGCCTCAATTCGGCACTCCCCTTCATGGAGGAGTCCATGATTCGACGGGGTCTTTGTCTGGCGCTATTCCTTTTGGCGGCCTGCCGCTCGGTCGTACCGTTTCAAAGAAAGCCGAGCGTTCTCTGCGCGTGCTATCCGGGCAGCGCGCTCATTGCCGGAAACAAACTCTCAGTCGCCATTCCGATCGTCAATAACGGGCCGGTGCCGCTGCCGGACGTGACGGTGACTGCGATCTCCGTGAAGGGCGGCACGCTCGTGGATACAAAGCTGCCGTATGCCATCCATACATTGAAATCGGGCGATCGCGCCGTCGTATTCGCGAGCTTTGACGGCGCGTTCGCACCGGATCACACGTACGCCATGACGGTCGAGGGAACGATGGCGAACGGCATTCCTTTCATCACGCAGAGCGATCTTCGCGTTCCGCCAAGGTCGCCGGGAGAGGCGATCGCACGCAGCGCGTCCGCCATGCCGCACAAAGTAAGCGGAGGGAAGTACCCGCCGCAGACTCCCAATTTCCGGCCGGAAGTGAACCGCAACCCGAAGTGGGCCGTGCCGCTCGGGCCGCACCGCCCGCTGAAACGGACATCAGAGACGAAACTCGAACGAGCGCAACTCGGCGACCCTCCCGGCATCGTGTTCGATCGCAATCAGCCGCTCGGCATCGATTCCGGCTTGATCGGCGAGCCGAGCGGCGGCGCGGGCGGCGGGATCGTCTTCGCGACGGGAAACTTCTTTGCCGGCTATTCGGATGGCGGCGGCGCGTTCACGCCGCTCGATCCGACGACGATTTTTCCCAACGACCTCGGCGGATACTGCTGCGACCAAATCGTTCAATACGCTCCGACGATCGACCGCGTGATCTGGTACCTGCAGTATGGCGAAGGCGCCCGCATCGCATCCGCCAGCCCCGCCGGCATTCGCGCTTCCCGCGGAACGGCTTGGACGTATTGGGACATCCCCTCGGCATCGCTGGGGTATGGCGACTTCGATTTCCCCGATCTCTCGCTCGGCGATCATTTCCTGTACGCGAGCACCGATGCCGGTCCGGGCCTCCTCGTCATGCGCCTGCCGCTCGACGAGATCCGCGACGGCCTGACGGTTCACTTCTCGTACACCGATCCGAACAAAAGCACGATGGCCTACTTCGGCCACCTCGCGCAGAACGCGCACGACGAGATCTTCTGGGCCGGTCACAACACGAACAGCAGCCTGCGCGTCTTCTCCTGGAAGGAATCGTCAGCGACGTATGCGTGGCGCGACGTTGCGCTCGGTTCCTGGCCGAACGACCTTGCCAACATGACGGCCGCGCTTCCCGACGGCCAAGACTGGCTCGCGATGCTCCGCGGCGACACCGTCTTTTTCGTCGCAGGCGCAACGCGCGTCCTCGGAGGTCCCTCGCAGGCGAATCAAGTGTGGTTCGGCTGGACGGCCCCGAGCGGCAACGACTTCCCTGCGCCGCATGTCGAGATCGCCGCCGTCGACCGCGCGAACGATTTCGCGCTCGTCTCGCAAGGTCAGGTTTGGAGCAACACATACGCATTTGCCTATCCGGCGTTCACGTCCGCGGCCGACGGGGAGGTGGCGATGGCGCTCGAATATGGCGGCCGGACGGAGTGGGAACAGTTCGCGGTCGGGTTCTGGGGAGACTTCACCGCCTGGATCCTGACCTCCAGCAATGCGGGCAGCACGCGTTACGGTGATTACGTGACGATCCGCCCCGGCTCAGGTTCCGATCATCGTTACGATGCCTTCGGCTTCGGAGTCAATTCATCCCCCAGCGGGCCGGTGAACGACACCCGTTACGTGATCTTCGGCCGGCCCTGATCGGAACAAGAGGTAGCTCTTATCTTGGTAGACGATGTACGTGCCGGTCCGGAGGAAGTCCCGTAGAACGGCCTCATTCCGAGGAGGGAGGTCGAGCATGTACTCGCGCTCCATCATGGTCTGTGGCGGCCGGAGCCAGGCCGGGTGAATCAGGACGTACGTGACGCGCTGACGCCGTAGCTCCTCACGCAGTGCCTGCGCGTTCGGGAACCTCGCGAGCCATGTGGCGATGCGCGGTCCGTCGAGGTTGCCGCCGGAGATCGTCTGGCGGTCGAGGTCATACGTACGGTTCTCGCCGAGGACGAGGATCTTCGCGTCTGGCGGCGTGTGCGTCTCGATCCACTGATACACCGGTGCGAAGTCGCGGACGCGGTTGACGTACCCACGCGCCGTCTCTTTCCCGGCGAGGTACGGGACGATGTCGTACGACTCGAGGACAAAGACGATGAGGACGAGCTGCGCGGCGAAGGAGATGCCGATGGCGGCGCCGAGGAGCTTCCGCAGGAGAGGCTTCGACGTCAGCCAGATCGCCTCGATGATGCCGCCACCTGCCAGGGCTAGCGGCAGGACGCCGTTGATGATGTTCCGCGATCCCGGCGCAATCGTGATCAGGATCGGCATCTGGATCGCGCCGATCCAGGCGAGGTCGCGCCGTTTGCGATCGGGCGACGCCAGTGCGAAGAGGCCGCAGATCGCGGCGAGCGGAAGCACGATGCCGAGCGACTCGTCGACGATGCGCGGGTCGAAGACGTCAGCCCCTCGAATCAACTCTCCCCAGCCGCTGAACGCGCCGCCGCTCTTGTAGTTGTACACGCGCGGCGCGTCCGGCAGGAACAGCGGCGCAAGCGGTGAGCCGGTCCAGACCGCGTTCCGCACGTAGAAGAAGCCGCCGAACAACGCGACGACGATCGCTCCGCGCAGGAGGAGCTTCACATCACGCGTACGGACGAGCGCCACGATCGCGAATGCGAGCAACCACGGGAGCGCCGTGTACTTCGACGCCACCGCGCCGCCGAGCGCGGCGAACGCAATCGCCGGGTTGTCGTCGAATCGATCGATGGACAACACCAGCAGCGCGATCACACCCCACTCGCTCCACGCCCATCCGGCGATGAGCATCAACACCGGCGCCCACGCCACGATCGCCGTGACCCACACCGACTGCGTCAATCGCCGGATCACGGCGAGCGCCGCGAAGTAGAGCGCGAGATGCACGAGCTTCGCGGCGATCCCGCCGCCGAGGACGAGCGCCGCGAGGTCGGCGAGCTGCAGCGCCATGGCGAGGTACGAGTGCGAGCTGAGCGGCATCTCGAACATCCGTCCAGCCAGGTCGTACGCGTGCGGCACCGCGAGCTTGTAGACCAATTCATCGGGCGAGTTGACGGGCGTGATCGTCTCGACGACCGCGAAGAGGATCGGAATCAACAGTAGCAACGGGATTCGCGGTGCGCAGATCGGCCGTCGGAGCAGGAGGAAGAGACCCATCCCCGCGAGCGCGAACGTGATCACCGCGATCGTCGCGTGCATCGCGATCCCGATCCACGCGACGACTGCGATGAGCGTCCCGAAAGTCGGGAAGCCGACAATGAAGGCGTCGAGCAGCGGGATCTCGCGATCGATGGCGAAGAAGCGTTGCGCCACACTCAGCGCTCCGACGCCGCTCGCGAGCATCGCCAGCACGACCGCCATCGCGACGAGCGCCGGCCGCGCGGTCTCCGTCAGCAGCAGCAAGGCCGGCCGGAATCGCGACAGAAAGACCGCGAGAATCGCGATCGCTCCGCCGAGGAGCACCACCGGCCGCGTTTCGCCCATGCAGCGACGACTTTACAGGGTGACGAGCTCGAGGTTGGCGATTTCGTGCTCGAGGAACTCCGCCGCGATGCGCCGGAAGCGCTCCTCGGCGTCGGTGACGAGGAACTGATGCGTTGGGCGGGCCTCGCCGGACGGGCTGAAGCCCATCCTACGTTGCAGCGCCGTACGCACGCACTCCGCCGTCGTCTCCGCGCTGTCGACGATCGCCACCTGATCGCCGACCACCTGCTCGATCGTGTTTCGCAGGATCGGGTAGTGCGTGCAGCCGAGGACCAGTGTGTCGATCCCGGCGTCGATCAGCGGCTCGAGGTAGATCTCCGCGACTTCGCGCGCGACGTGCGTGTTCGCCCACCCCTCCTCGGCCAGTGGAACGAACAGCGGAGCCGCCGACTCGATGACTTCGGCGGAGGGCTCGATCTGCTGGATCGCCTTCGTGTACGCGCGCGATCGCACGGTCCCCTCGGTCGCGATGACTCCGATGTGTCCGCGGCTTCGTTCAACTGCGGCGCGGGCGCCCGGCTCGACGACGCCGATCACCGGGATCTGAAGCTTCTCTTGCAATACCGGCAGCGCCGCCGCCGTCGCGGTGTTGCACGCCACGACGAGCATCTTGACGCCGCGTCCCAGCAGATGGTTCGCCGCTTCGAGCGCATAGCGCGTGACGATCTGCGGCGACTTCGTGCCGTACGGCACACGCGCCGAATCGCCGAGGTAGATCAGCGGCTCGTGCGGAAGTTCGCGCGAGATCGCGCGGAAGACAGTGAGTCCTCCTACGCCCGAATCGAACACCCCGATCGGACCGTTCTTATTGACCGCTGATTTCCCCGCCATCGTCAGCGGTCGCCCCCGCCCCAGCCTCGCGCCGGATGTTGTACTGCTCGATCTTCTTGTAGAGGTTCGACCGCGGCGTGTCGATCGCGTCTGCCGTCTTCGAGACGTTCCAGCCGAACTCGCGGAGCTTCGCGATGATGAACGCCTTCTCCGCCTCGTCCTTGAACTCCTGCAGCGTCGCGAGGCGCATGGCCGACGCGATGATGTCCCCCGAGGTGCGGAAGAACTCCGCCGGGAGGTCGGTGATGTCGATCTTGTCGGCCGGCACCATGATCACGAGCCGCTCGATCATGTTGCGCAGCTCGCGGACGTTGCCGCGCCACGGCGCATCCTGCAGCGCCTTCTTCGCGGAGTTCGTGAACGTCTTGACGTGGTAGTTGTGCTCCTCGGAAAACAGCTTTCCGAAGTGCTCGGCGAGGACCGGGATGTCGTCGCGGCGCTCGCGCAGCGGCGGCGTGCGGATCGGAATGACGTTCAGGCGGTAGTAAAGGTCCTCGCGGAAACGTCCGGCGCGGATCTCTTCCGTCAGCTCCTTGTTCGTCGCGGCGATCACGCGGACGTCGACCTTGATCACCGTCGCCGCGCCGACCGGCTCGACCTCCCCTTCCTGCAGCACGCGCAGCACCTTCGCCTGCGTCCGCAGCGACATGTCGCCGACTTCGTCGAGGAAGATCGTCCCGCCATCGGCCGCGACGAACTTCCCCGTCTGCTTGCGCACCGCGCCGGTGAACGACCCCTTCTCATGGCCGAACAGCTCCGACTCGATCAACTCCTCGGGGATCGCCGCGCAGTTGACCTGCACGAACGGCTGGTTCGCGCGGGAGGAGCGGCGGTGGATCTCGCGCGCGACGAGCTCCTTGCCCGTCCCTGATTCGCCGGTGATGAGGACCGTCGCCTTGGTCGGCGCGGCGCGCTCGACTTGGCTCTTGAGGTCGCGCATCACCTGCGACTCGCCGACGAGCTGGTACTCCTTCTCCGCCTTCTCCTTCAGCTCCGTGTTTTCTTCTTCGAGCTTCTGCACCCGGACGGCGTTGCGGACCGAGAGGAGTAGCTTGTCGCGGTTGAGCGGCTTCTCGAGGAAGTCGTACGCGCCGCGTTTGGTCGATTCGACGGCGGTCGAGATGTCGCCGTGGCCGGAGACCATGATGACCGGCGCCGGAACGCGCTGTTCTTTCAGGTTCTCGAGGACTTCCATCCCGTCGAGGACGGGCATCTTGATATCGAGCAGGATCGCGTCGTAGGCGGTCTTCGTCGCCTTGTCGAGACCATCCTGCCCTCCGCGCGCCTCGTCGACGCGATACCCCTCGTACTCCAACGTCATCCGGATCGCTTCGCGAATCGCGGTCTCGTCATCAATCACCAGCACCCGATACGGCATCTGCAAACTCCCTCAGTGCATGAGTTTGGCCAATGGTAATGCGTGGCGAAGGACGTTTGGGCGGCGCGCCGTCCGCGCCGCCCGGATCGGGAATCAGCGAATGCAGCAGCCTTCGAGGTGGAGGTGGGCCCAGACGACCGCCGTGTCGTCTTCGACGTAGATGCTGACCATGTCGCGAGCGAGCGCAGACGCAGGGATCTGGAAGGTCAGTGTCTTCGTCGCGCCGGTCTGCACTCCGCTGCTCCAGGGCGAAGCTTGCGGCGGCACGACGACCTTGTTGCTGAAAACCGACACTCCGTCATTCGCGGAGCTCGACGTTCCCGCACCGCCTCCCTGGAGCGCCTTCACCTCCATCGTGAGCGTGCCGCTGCTCCACCCGCAGCAGACGTCCATCTTGAAGTGGAACGTGTGGGCGAACCCCTTGTTGATCGCCGTCTGGTTCCACGTCGAGCCGGCAGTCAGCGGGATCAGGTTCGCCGGCAGATCCGACGGATCCTGAACCGGCGGCGAAATCTCACCCTTGATGTCGCGAACGGTCGGGCGCGGACACAACATGCCGCGCGATGGGAGCGGAGCCGGCACCTGGGCGAGTGCGGCGGCCCCTGCGAACAGGGAGAGAGCAACTGCAATGGCGTTTCGTTTCATGTTTTTTCTTCCTCCGGTTTTGTGATGCAGTCGTAGACGGACGCTCTTCCGGATTTCCGGGGTATGGTCGCAGGCGTTTTCGGACACTCCTTAGTTACAGCGAGTGTCGGGTCCAAAAACTGACGCACTACTGACGGACAACCTTGCCGTCATCGAACGCGCGGTGGCGTTCGCCTGCCGGAGGTATGCGCTGCGGCCGGAAGACGCCGAGGAGTTCGCGTCGGTCGTCAAACTGAAGCTGATCGAGAACGACTACGCCATCCTGGAGGCGTACGAGGGGCGGAGCAGCTTCGCGACCTTCATCAGCATCGTCGTCCAGCGGATGGCGATCGACTTTCGCATTCACGAGTGGGGGAAGTGGCACGCGTCGGCGGAAGCGAAACGTCTCGGCCCGCTCGCGGTCGACATCGAGCGGCTGCTGCACCGCGAAGGACGGACGACCGAGGAAGCGGCAACCATCCTTCACGAGAGCCGCGAGACCGTCGAGCAGCTTGCAGCCGGTCTTCCCGCGCGTGCGCCCCGGCGCCGCGACGTCGCGATCGAGGAGGCGGAGCGGGCGGCGATCACAGAACCGGCAGCCACCGAGGATCTCGTGTTTGCCGGCGAGCGTCGCAAGACATCAGAAAAGGTCTCGGCGATCGTGTCGGCGCTCCTCTCCCGCGTTCCCGATGAAGAGCAGCTCATCCTGCAGTTGCGCTTCGAAGACGGCATGACCGTCGCGCAGATCTCGCGAGCCCTGCAGATCGATCAGAAGGTGACGTACCGGCGCATCGAGCGGCGGATGCGCGAGCTCAAAGCGGAGTTGTTGGGTGCCGGCGTCGACCCGCGCGACGTACTCGATCTCATCGGGCGCGATGACGCCGTCCTGCGATTCGACTTCGGAAAAGAAAAACGGCGTCCGTCCATACCCGGTGATGAGAGGGCGCAGGCACATACGGAGGTTCCCCGATGAGCGAGGGCGTGCCGCGTCGTCACCCGGAGGCACAGACCATGGCCGCGTTCGTTGACGGCACGCTGGCGCCGGGCGAGATCGCCGCCGTCGCGGAGCACCTTCGCGGCTGCAGCGACTGCCGGAGCGTCGTGAGCGAAACCGCGCGCTTCGCGGACGAGGAAAACGTAGGTCGGGTTTCAGTCCGACCCTGGTGGCTGTACGCGGCCGCCGCCGTCCTCCTCGCGATTGCGGCCGTCCCGTTCTTCCTGTTGCGCTCCCGCTCCCCGATCGACCACCTCATTGCGTCCGCCCCGCACGAGCACCGCCTTGGCGAGGCCCGCCTCGCCGGCTTCCGTTGGGCGCGACTGCAGGCGCCGTCGCGTGGAGAGCCGAAACCCGACCCGGCCGACCTGCACTTCAAGGGCGCGGCCGGGGACGTGCTGGAGTCGGCGAACCCGCACGCAAGAGGTGTTGCATACCTCATCATCGGGCGCCGCAGCGACAGCGTCACCACGCTGGAGCGCGCGACGAACGGTTCGAAAGATCCGAAGGTCTGGAACGACCTCGCGGCGGCGCGCCTCGCATTCGCCGTCGAAGACGATCATCCATCGCAACTCCCCGAGGCGCTCGCCGACGCCGACCATGCCCTGCGCCTGGAACCCCGCTCTCCCGAGGCGCTCTTCAACCGCGCCCTGATCCTCGAGCACCTCGGCATCATCGAGGCCGCGCGCAAAGCGTGGGGCGCCTATCTGGACGCCGACCCGAACAGCGATTGGAGTGCCGAGGCGCGCGCACACCTGCACAAACTCAGCGGCACCTCCCGGCGCTTCGACCAGAAGATGATCGAGACGATGCCCGCCGCGCAGCTCGTGCGCGAGTTCCCCGAGGAGGCGCGGCGGTACGGCGAGGTGAAACTGCTTCCCAATCAACTCGAACGTGCCCGCGCGATCGGCGACGCGCTCGCGGCGTTCAACGGCGAGCAATTGTTGCGGGATGCGACGTCGGCGGTGGAACGCTCCTCCGGAATATCGCGCACGGCACTCATCGACGCCTATCGCGAGTACAACGATGGAGGCGCCTTTTATCGGAAGCGTGACGCCGGTGCCGCGGAGCCGCGGTTCCGACGAGCGGCAGAGCTGTTTCGCCAAGTCGGAAGCCCGATGGCGGATGCCGCTCGCTACTACGCCGCCAGCGCCCTTTTCGATCAGACGCGGCCAGGGGCGCGTGACGAATTGCGTCAACTCCTCGGCACGATCGATTCGAATCGGTATCGGGCGCTGGCGGCGCAGATCGAGTGGGAGCTGGCGGTCGCTGCGAATGCTGAGGGTGATTGGGGCGAGGCCGTCCGGCAGGCCGATCGGGGTGCCGCAACGCTGCATGCCCTCGGCGAAATGCGGAATGCCGCATGGGTCGACGGCGTGGCAGCCATCGCATACGAAATGATGGGGGAACGCGACCTCGCCTGGAAGAAGCGAGCCTCGACGTATGCCGAGTTGAGCGCAGTGGGCGCTTTCGGGCAGCTCAACACGATGCTGCACGCGGCGACGATCACGCTGGTACCGCTCGGCCGGATCGCGGCCTCCTCGGCGCTGATCGACCTGATCGTCGGCGATCGGCGGAACGATCCACTCGTCCAGACGGAGTTTCTCGCGACACAGGCTCGTCTCGCGATCCGCACGAACGACGCCGAGTCCGCGCGACGAGCGATCGCAGCGGCCCGCCTGGCTGAGACGGGGATTTCCGACAAAGACGTCCATGAACCTTTCGCCGCGGTCGATCTTGCCGAAGCGGAGATCGAGGCGCGTGAAGGAAACAAGAACGCGCTGGCCGCCGTCGACCGCATTCTTCCTTTCCTCAGCGGCGGGCACCTCGACCGTCTGTTGCCCGACGCCTACTTGCAGCGCGCCCGGGCTCATCGCGCCCTCGGCGATCGATCGGCGGCGCTCGCCGACTATGCAACGGGTCTCCGCGAAATCGAGCGGCAGGGGGCGGCGATCCGGGATCGAGAACGCCGGCTCAATTTCCTCGACACCGCCGCAAACATCGTCGAGGAGAGCGTCGATCTCCGGCTCTCCGCCGGCGACGTTTCAGGAGCTCTCGCCACAGTCGACGACCTGCGCGCACCGGGGACCCAAGCTTCTCTTCCGGCGTTGACCGGCACCGCAGTCGTCGAGTATCTGGTGAGACCAAAAGCGGTCACGCTGTTCTGTATCTCGAGAGACGGTATCTGGGCGGACAACATCGTGACCGATCGCGACGCGCTCGCGACGGATATCGACTCGTTCGCAGATCACGTCCGGCGGCGTGCGCCGCTCGATCAGATTCATCGCGAAGGCGCCGCCCTCTATCGGCTGCTCTTCGAGCCGGTGAAGCAGCATGTTGGAAACGCCAGGGAGATCGTCATCGTGCCCGACGAACGGCTTCACTCGATCCCGTTCGCGGCGCTCTGGGACGACGAGCAAGACCGATATCTCGTCCAGCAGTACGTTCTTCGATTTGCAACGGCGGCACGTCACGTCGCGGAGCCGGAGGCGCCCGCGACGTCGCCGGCCCTCGTCATCAGCGATCCCCCGGCGGCGCAGGAACCGGCACTTCGCGCCAGCCGCGAGGAAGCATTGCAGATTGCCCAGCTTCAGGGAGCCGTCCTCCTGGCTGGCGACACTGCCACAAAGGAGCGCTTCCTGGAGCTGGCACCATCGAGCGCCCTCATTCACTTTGCCGGTCACGCAAGCAGCGACGCCACGCAGTCGTACGGCGCGCTCTTGTTCGCGTCCGGAAAGGGTGATTCGGGCGTCCTATCGTCGAGCGAGATCGCCAGGCTCTCGCTTTCCCGGCATCCACTGGTCGTTCTCGCAGCATGCGGAACGTTCCGCGGCGACGCCGCACATGTATCGGGGATGTCGAGTCTGGCCAGATCGTTCCTGACGGCAGGTGCGCGAGCGGTGGTCGGAACGCTGTGGGAGATCGACGACGACGTCTCCGCTCCGCTCTTCACGCAATTTCACGAACGCTTGCGCGCCGGCGCGTCGCCGGTGCGTGCGCTGCGAGATGCGCAGCTCGCGGCGCTCCGATCGAGCGATCCACTGGTATCCCACCCGGCGACGTGGTCGCCGGTCGAACTGCTCGGCAACGTCTGACAGCCGAAGGAGAACATCATGAGCTTGCCCACTTACGTACTCGCCGCGACGGTGCATTTCGTCGGCATCATCGCTTTCATGCCTCAGCCAGCGACTCCGTCCGCCAGAACCGGGGCGCAGGATGACGGGGTGCGGGTGGCTTCGATTCAGCGGTCCGCCAGTACACCCGTCAGCGACACGCGATCGACCGTTCTCGCCGTCATTCCCCAGGATTTCCCGGATCCTCTGATCGCGAAGCACACCGCCATGATCATGTATCGCACGGGCGACTACATCAGCTCGAAGGGGTGGAAAGGCGCTCCTCTTCACCGCGATGGGCTCCAATACGTACCGCTCAATCATGGCGATCTCGTTTCCTTCGATACCGGAGGCGCGACGAATCCGCCGGTCGACTTCCCAAAGGCGCTGCCTCACCACCCCGCCCGCGCGAGGACCAGTCAGCTCGACCTGCTGCCGTCCTACAGTCCCGACGACCGGAGTCACGCAACCGTGGTCTCCATTCCCGCGGGCACTCTCAGCGTTTGCGAAGACAACCACCGCTCGGACACGACCATCACGATGAACGCGCGAGGCTCGTTCGTCATCAAGGTGAAAACCGAGAGCGGGACCAAGACGCTGAAGCTCAAGAGCGGCGCCGAGGTGGCCATCGTCAACGTGCCGTTGAGTTACGCCGAAACGCCGGCGGACCACCACCAAAACACCAATCACTACATGGAGTACTGCGTCATGGCGGGGCTTCCAACGGACCGGTCCCATTGTCCTCCGCCCAGTTACATGCCCTCCGCACCGGCTTGCGCGTGGCAGGGCCGGGACATGTTGGTCGCGCAGGCGAACGCCGGTCATTCGATGTCGCAGACCGCCGGCGCCGACTGCTCCAACACGCAATGGCCGTGACGCGGCCCGCGTAATACGTCCTCGCCCCGGGCGATTTTTTCGTGGAGGATCCGATGCGATTCATGGCGATAGCTATGCTCATTTTCACGGCGGCTGATGTGAGCGCCGAAGAGCGGTGTTTACCAACCGACACGCCGCGGCAGTGCGTACAACGGCTGATCACGACGCGCGCTTACGAAAACGCGCAGGCGGCTCTGGCGGCGACGAATCCCGGCACGAGCACGGTCGCATCGCCGATCCGGTCGGCGGTGAAGGACTTCCTCAGCGCCGGTTCCGCGCACGTCGATCACTCCTCGGTGAAGGACAGCGGGACCGCGTTGATCATCGACTACAACTTCGTCAAGCAGATCAACCTCGAGGCGACCTTCCCCGATCCGGCGCCGAGCCCCGCCGCCGCGGCGGGAACCGCGGTCCAGCAGCTCTCGCGCGGCGACGACGTCCTCGCCACGCTCTCGTACAACCTCCTGACGCGCCGATTCGGACGCAATGTCGATCGCTCACTGTTCGACTCCATGCTCCTGGCGGTCATCAGCAATGCCGCGCCGGCGACCGGTGCCGTCCCGGTGACTTCGTACGACACACCGTTCCAGCAGCTCTTCCCCGAAGTAGCGCCGCGCGTGACGGCGATGGCGGAGTACGAAGCGGCCGCGCTTGCCGCTCTGCCGGCCGTGGCAAACCAGCTCGGGACTGACCTCAAGGATCTGGCGAACCGGCAGCCGCAGATCTTCGCGAGCGGGCTCTATCGCCGTCGCGCGTCCGCGGTCGGACCGGACGAGCATGGAATCCGACTGACGTGGGAGATCGGAACCGGCAACGTCAACACGTTCCGGCGCGAGGAAGGGCACGACTGCGAGACGCGCGGCGACTGTCTGGCGGCGTTCACGAACTTTACGGCGCGGACGGCGAAGGCCCACCGGCTCGGCCGGCTGGCGCTGGCGATTCAATTCGGCAAGACGGCGCTGAACGATGCGGGCACGTACAGCGAGGTTGCCACCAGGGGATTCACGTACCTCGCAACGTACGGGCAGGAAATTTCCGGCGTTACCGGCCAGCCCGCGCGGTTCGACGTGTCGTACACATACGACGGGAAAAAGGCGGCGCACACCTTCACGACGAGCGGCACCGCGGTCCCGCCGCGGCGCGGCTCGCCGTCGGCGACGGCAGTATTCTCGAACGGAGCCGGTGGTGGAATCCCTCCCTCATCGATCCCCAACGCGCTTGCGTTCACGTTCACACAGCCGGTTGCCAGGAACCTTTCGGCTCCACTGTCGGTCGTGCGGGTGACCCATGACGACTGGCTGCCTGGCGCCTGCGTGCCGGGCCCCGCTCCGGACCCCATCGCCAGCCCCGTCTCCAGCCCGGTCCCGCTCTTGCCGGATCCGATCCTGGTATGCACCGGGCCGACCCATCGCCGCCACAGCGAGATCGAGTATCACCTCGCCCTCCGATACCAACTTCCGCCGTTCCCGCACCCGCCGCAGAGTCCGTCCTGTTGTTGCAAGTGACTCCTGACCCCCGCAGTACAATTCGCGCCGCATGAAAGTCGAAGTCTCGCGCGACGCGAAGCTCAACAAACTCGATCATCTCTTCGCCCTCGTCACCGAAGGTGGCAAGGGCGATTTTCCGGACGCGGTGCGGAAGGCGATCGGCGATTCCGGTTTTGCCGGACGTTCCGAAGAGTCGATCACGATCCTTGCGGGCGAGCCGAAGAAGATCACGCTCCTCGGCCTGGGGAAGGACGAAACACCGACGCTCCGCAACGTCCGCGCGGGGTTGTACGCCATCGCGAAGACGGCGAAGAAGCATCGCAGCGCGAACATCGGCGTGGTCGTGCCGTACGCGGTGCGCGGACTGTCCGAGAGCGAGAGCGTCCGCCTCATCGCCGACTACCTCGCCGGGACCGACTACAAATACGACGCGTACATCACGCAAAAGAAGGATGACGGCAAGCCGGTAAACATCACGGCGACGCTCGTCACCAATCTGGATGCGAAGGAATGCAAGCGCATCCAGGCCGAGGCGCAGGCGATCGCGGACGGCGTCCGCACCGTTCGCGACATGGGCAATGCGCCCGGCAACGTGATGACGCCGACGCGTCTCGCGGAGCGGGCCGAAGAGGTCGCGAAGTCGATCGGCGTGAAGTGCACCGTCTACGACAAGCGCGCCATCGAGAAGATGAAGATGGGCGGCCTCCTGGCGGTCAACAAAGGATCGGCCGAGGAGCCGCGCTTCGTCGTTCTCGAATACGCGCCGCGGAAGGCGAAGACGCACGTGGCGCTCGTCGGGAAAGGCATCACCTTCGACTCCGGCGGCATTTCGATCAAGCCGGCCGACAAGATGGAAGAGATGAAGTTCGACATGTGCGGCGCCGCCGCCGTGGTCGGCACCATCGAAGCGGCCGCGAAGCTCGCGTTGCCGGTCCGGATCACCGGCGTCATCGCGTCGACGGAGAACCTGCCGGGCGGGAGCGCCTACAAACCGGGCGACATCATCACCACGAGCTCGGGAAAGACGATCGAGATCGTGAACACCGACGCCGAGGGGCGCGTGATCCTCTCCGACGCGCTGCATTACGCGTCCAAACTCGAGCCCGATCACATGCTCGACTACGCCACCCTCACCGGTGCCTGCGTGGTCGCGCTCGGCGGCGAGGCGGCGGGGCTCTTCACGAGCAATGACGAGCTGGCTCAGAAGTTGATTGAGTGCGGAGAGCGGACGGGCGATCGCGTCTGGCGCCTCCCGGAGTGGGACGACTACAAGGATCTGATCCGCAGCGACTGGGCGGACGTCAAGAACTCGGGCGGCCGCTGGGGCGGCGCAACGACCGCAGCACTGTTTCTCAAGGAGTTCGTCGATTGTCCTTCGTGGGCGCACCTCGACATCGCCGGAACGGCATACGCAGAACCCGAGAATTCGCGCGAGGCGCGCGGCGCGACCGGCGCGGGGGTGCGCGTGACCATCGCGTTCCTCGAATCGCTCTTGCGCTGATCCTTCTCGCGTTCGGCTGCGAGATGCGCCGCGACCGTGCGGCGCATGCGACCGTCATCGTTCCGGCGAAGCAGGAAGAGAACTTCACGGCGAACGAGTCGCCGAGCCTGCAGTTCCTTCCCCGCCAGCAGGAAGCCGCCGGATGGCAACTGGCGGAAGACCCGATCGTCGTTCCCGGCAACAAGCTGACGACCTATCTCGACAGCGACGCGGCCGCCTTCGTCAGCTACGGCGCGATGGACCTGACGGCCGGCAACTACAACGGGGCGGGCAACAACGGCTTCGCGACGGTGGAGATCTATCGCTTCCCCGATTTCGTGAAGGCGTTCGGCGCCTATTCGCTGCACAAGGTCCAGACTGCGCAGTACGTCAACATCGAGAACGAGGCGTTCGTCGGGAAGCACTCGGTCAACATCTGGCGCGGGCCGTTCAACGTCCGCATCACCGGCGGCGGCACTCCCGACGGCAACCAGGCGCTGCTCCGCCTGGCGCAACTGGTCGCCGAGCGCATGCCGCCGGCGGCTGGGAAACCGGCGGTCTTCAACTTCCTGCCGACTGCGTTCCGCGTCCCGAACAGTGAGCGGTATTCGGCGCGATCGGGCTTCGGGCAGCCGTTCCTCGGCAATTCGTTTCAGGCGACGTTCAACGTCAACGGCGCCGTCGCCGACGGCCTCATCGACGCCTACCGGCTCGTCTACATCCGCAACGGGAAGCTGATGGATCCGAT
>DASXIH010000462.1:0-3214 GCA_036498125.1 Thermoanaerobaculia bacterium | reverse complement strand
ACTCGTCTCGGGCGTGCTCCTCGGCTTGATCCCGCACCGCGTTCCGCCACCGCCGCCGGGCTCGCGCGTCGTCGACGTGACGCCTACGAGTGACGCAGGACCATACGCAGATCCTGCGGACCGAACAGGCGCGCGTTGATCGCTTCGATCACGCGTCGCAGCGACGCTGGATCATCCTCGGATAGGGAGAGCGCTGTCCCTTCCGGCAGCGGATGAACGGCGACGACTTCGTCGACGGAGAACCCGTGCTCCCGCGCCAGGAGGGTGAGTGCCGCCGGATGCCGCGGTGCGATGTGCGTCGGATCGCGCCAGAACTCGGACGCACCGACGAGCAGCGACTCCGCATTCGGCGTCTCGATCATCAGCAGCCCCCCCTTGCGCAGGGTGCGCGCCGCCTCGCGGAAGAGCGCGAACAGCGCCTCGACCGGAAGATGCTCGACCACGTGCAACGCCGCGATCGATCCCAGCGCACCGTCCGCGAAGCCGTTGAAGCACTCCGGGATGCCGGCAAGTGCCACGTCGACTCCACGCGCCTTCAGATCGGCGACCGAGCGTTCGTTTGTGTCGCATCCCGATGCCCCGACCCCCGCTTCACGAGCAGCAAGGAGTAACTCGCCTCGTCCGCAGCCGGCATCGAACAGCGGCTGGTGATCCCGCGCGAGGGCTACGTAGGGCGCGACGTCGGGCGTACCGCGGAGGTAGTCCTCGAGACGCCGGTAGATGAAGTTCTCCTGCAGTGCCGGAGAAGCATTCAGTACCGGGTTCACCACATCCCGAATCCGCACCGCCAGCGTCTCGATCTTCTGATCGAGCGCGGCGATCAGCGCGTCGTTGCGCTTGGCCGACACCGGAATCAGCTCGCGGATCTGCGCGACGTCATGCGCGAGCGCCTCGTCCGCGCTCCGGACGTCGTTCTGCACCGTCGCGATGTCGGCCTTCAGATCGGCGCGAAGGGATGCGATGTCATTGCGGATGTCGCCGAGGAGATCGAGCAGAACGGCGTTGAAGTTCCGCTGGCGCTCCGCGTCCGGCTCGATCGCGCGGCGCGTGAGACGGCGCCAGAAGCCGAGGAGCCATTCGTGCTTCGAGGGACGAGGGTGGTAACGGCGGTCTTCGTGCCACAGCTCGCGCCACGCATCCGCACCGGCGGGAGGCGCGTCGATCAGCCGCTCGTCCATGTTTCTAATTTATCCTCCGCCGCGAAGCGGCGGAGGATCTGGTGCAAGCTCGCGATGCGCTTGTGGGCGCCAGATCCTCCGCTTCGCGGAGGATAAATCTATTGCGCGGGCGTCTCGCCGGCCGATTCGGCGCCCTGCGGGACGACCTCGACCTGGATGTGCGCCGTCACGTCGCGGTGGAGGCGCACTTCGACGTCGTGGACGCCGAGCGACTTGATCGGATGTTCGAGCTCGATGCGGCGCTTCTCGACCTGCACGCCTTTCGCGACCAGCGCGTCGGCGATCTCGTTCGCGGTGACGGAGCCGAAGAGCTGACCGGTGTCGCCGACCCGCTTCTGGATCGTGACCTTCGTGCCCTTCACGGAGTCGGCCGCTTTCTGTGCCTGATCCCGCTCCTGCGCCGCGAGCAGCGCCCACTTCTTCTTCTCCTGCTCGATCGACTTCAGGTTGCCCGTGGTCGCCTCGCGCGCGAGCTTCTTCGGGATGAGGAAATTCCGCGCATAACCGTCCTTGACGGTCACGATGTCGCCGCGCGTTCCGAGCCCGCGGATCTCGTCAGTGAGGATGACTTTCATCGGAGTGATCCTTTCGTTTGAACTTTCGAAAATCAAAAAACGAGTCAAATAGACCGGCGATGCTCAGCAGCAGCATGGCGATCGGCAACATCAGCACCACCATCCCCCAGGCGAAAAGCGCCCCGATGGGACCGGCGCCGAGAGCGATCAGCAGCCAGCGGAAAATCGCCAGACCTTGTAGCAAATAGAGAAAGACCGTCACTGCCAGCACGTTCGCGGAGAGGCTCTGCAGCCATCCGCTCGTCAGCGGCGCGATGCCTCCGAACACGAACGCGAACAACAGCCAGTCCGGCAGCGACAGGTTGCGGAACAGGTACAGCGGAGCGAACCCCGCCTCCCGCTGCGCCACGAACTGCTTCCACGCGCGCAGCCGGCCGAACATCACGAGGCTGAGCACGAAGACCATCGCGATCTCGGCGAGCAGAAACCCGGACGCGCAGAGCACCGCGAGCTTCGTCGAGGCTCGCAGCCCGCCGATCACGTCGGCCGGTACGCCGCTCTTCTGATACCCCGCGACGAACTGATCCGCCATCTGGTCGACACGCACCGCCTGCTCGTGTCCCGGCGAGAAATTCGCGCCGGCGCGCATGCCTGCTTCCGTCGCCGCGAGGCCGAGCATCGACAGCACGACTGCGAACAGCAGCACGCGGCCGAACGACTCTCCCCGCTCGACGAACGGCTGCACGAGAAGCGCCGGTACTGCGACCGCGAGCACGAGCGCGATGATGTAGGCGTACCCCATCATCACGTCGGCCTGCGACGTTCCCGGCGCGCGCGCTGTCTGCACCGCCACGATCCACGCCGCCAGCGTCGAAACCGCCAGCGCGCTGATCGTCGCACCGCGGCCGTTCCGGATCGCGCAGTGAAAGATCGCCGCCGGCACGAAGACGAACAGCGGCGAGATCAGCATCAACGCCAGCAGCAATGCGTAGCCGGCGATGCTCCACGCCAGCCGTCCGAACGGACGGCCGTGGAACATCATCGGCTCATGCTGCAGCGTCGAGGTATCGGTCATCAGTCGGCCGTGAACGGAAGGAGCGCCGCGATGCGGGCGCGCTTGATCGCCGCCTGCAGCTTCCGCTGGTGCAGCGCGCAGGTACCGGAGATGCGGCGCGGAAGGATCTTGCCGCGCTCGGGGATGAACTGCTGGAGCGTCTTGATGTCCTTGAAGTCGATGTACTCGATCTTCTCGACGCAGAACTTGCAGACGCGCTTCCGGCGATAGAAGAACTTCTTCTTTCCGCCTTGCTGTCCGCCGGGGCCGGACGAACCGCGGTCACCGCGATTGCGAGGGCCTGGTGCAGGTGCTGTTGCCATGATTCTCTCCTCTCCTCGTTACGCCTGCGGCGTCTCTTCGGCGGCCGGCGTGGGGGCGGGCGCAGCCGGCGTTGGGGCGGGCGCGGCCGGCGTGGGGGCGGGCGCAGCCGAGGTCGCAGCCGGAGCCGGCATCGCGGGACGGAC
>DASXIH010000461.1:0-5054 GCA_036498125.1 Thermoanaerobaculia bacterium | reverse complement strand
GACGTCGAGGAGGCGTGCCTGAGGTTGCGGAAGGCGTTCGATCAGCGCCGCGGTCGAACGTTCCTGCGCCTTCGCAATCGGCTCGTTCGGGTCTTCGAAGAAGCCGTAGTGCAGGTACGTTGCGGAGCCTTCCTCGTGCGTGAGGATGTGCATGAAGACGTTCAACGGGTAATAGAACTCGGAATACGCGGGCGCCGGCATGGGCGCGCGGATTGTACGCAGGTAAGATGACTTGCGTCGATGATCCATCTGCGCGTCGATCCCACGTCGCTCCGCGACGAGTATGCGAACGCGCAGCCGTTCCCGCACGTCGTCATCGACGGCCTCTTCGACGACGCCGACCTCGACGCAGTGCTCGGCGACTTTCCGGCTCCCGACGCGACGCGTTGGGTGCGTTTCGACAACCCGCTGGAGAAGAAGCTCGGCTTTTCGCACGAGCAGAGTGTCGTCACGGATCGCACCTGGCGCTTCCTCGACGCGCTGAACGGCTTCGAGATGCTGCTCTTCCTCGAGCGGCTCTCCGGCATCGAGGGGCTGATTCCCGATCCGTACTTCGGCGGCGGCGGACTGCATCAGATCGAGCCGGGCGGCTTTCTGAAGATCCACGCCGACTTCAACGTGCACCCGAAATTGCATCTCGACCGCAGGCTCAACATGCTGACGTACCTGAACAAGGGATGGCGCGAGGAGTGGGGCGGCCATCTCGAGCTCTGGGATGCTGACATGAGCCAGTGCCGCGTGAAGATCGCACCGCTCTTCAACCGCACCGTCGTCTTCTCGACGACGGACACTTCGTTCCACGGCCATCCGCATGCGCTCGCGGCGCCGGCGGGGGTGACACGGAAGTCGGTTTCGCTTTACTACTACACTGCGGGGCGGCCGGAAGCGGAACGCTCCGCGCCGCACAATACGATCTTCAGGAAACCGAAGAGGTGGTGGCAGCTGTGAAACGCACATTCGTGATCGCATCGATCGTTCTGCTGGCCGGCTGTCAGAAGCCGGTGGAAAAGAAGGCCGTCGTCGCGCCGGCGAAGGCGCCGAAGGAAACGCTCGCAGGCATGAAACAGGACCTGCGCCGCGCCGATATCGACAAGATCGTGACGCCGGTGCCGCCGTTCCTCGAGTCGTGCGCCATCGGCTCGGCTCCCGGTCCCGACGGCAGCGTGACCGGCGAAGAGAAGCAATTCCATGAAGGACACGCGATCTATTTGACCGAGCGGTTCCAGCAGTCGCCGGCCGGCCTTCGGGCGAGCATCCGCGTCTATGACGCGACGAAGCACCTGGTCCTCGAGGAGACGCGCCCGATGAACGGTGCGAAGATGGCGACGTTCACCATCCCAGCCAAGCACGTGAAGCCGGGTTTCTACCGGATCGAAGGGTACTGGGGCGGCAACATCGCCTGCGAGTACTCGGTCAGCGTGATCAAGTAGTCAGTTCCGGCTCGGGTCCTTGCCGCGACGATACGGTTTGAGGAACTCCATCGTCTCGATCCGGTTCGTGAGCTCGTTGCCGATCTGCTCCGCGCGCTGGATGAGGTCGTCGATCTCGAGGAGGTTCTGCTTCTGTTCCGACTCGACGTTGAGCGACATGATCAGCGCGTTCGTCAGCGCTTCGAGGCCGACCGTTTCGATCTCCGGCACCGGCATCTGATTCGGGAGGAACTGCAGGTATTGCTTCGCGAGATCCGCGAGCCACTCGCGCTGCGCGTACGCGTCCTCGCTCGCCGCGGTGATCTGCGGCTGCACGACGACGCGCGCCGTCCGATACGGATCGCGCATCACCTCGTCGACGATGCGGAACCGGACGTCGCCGCGCACCAGGATGTTGTAACGCCCGTCATCGAGCGTCACCGCCTGCTCGATCGTGCCGAGCGTTCCGCATCGATGCACCGCCGGCGCCCCCTGGTAATCGGCCTGCCAGCCAGGCCGCAGCAGGACGATTCCGAACCGCTGATCCGACTCGAGCGCGTCGCTGACCATCTTCCGATAGCGCGGCTCGAAGATGTGCAACGGCAGCCGCGTGCTGGGGAAAAAGACGAGGTCCGGTAGCGGGAAGAGGGGGAGAAGGAACTCGCCCGCAGGTACCTCGGTCATGCAGTCACACTTTAGCACCCGCTCGCCAGGCATCCGCCATCCGGCTGACCTCCTCTCGCGCCGCGCGTGTGCGGCGGAGAAAGAGCTCTCCGGGACGGCGCGATCGGACCGTGCGCATGGCGAGATCGAGCAGTGCCGGGTTCGAGAGGAGGCGCGCGACGGTGCGGCTCCAGCGGATGCGCGAGGCGAAAAGGTTGCGATGGCGCTCCCGGTATTCGTTCTCGATGAGCGTGCGATCGGCCGGCAACTGCAGCAGGCGAAGGATCAGCGGCACCGCGAGGAGCGCCGACTGCATCGCCATCGCCATCCCGTTCCCGGTCAGCGGATCGATGATTCCCGAGGCGTCGCCGACCATGAAGATCCCCGACTCGACCGCCGATCGCACCCGGAAGATCACCGGCTCCGAAGAGAGAAATTGCTCCTGCGCCGGGGTGTGCCTCGCGTACAACGCCTCCAGAGCCGGTTCCTCGGCGCGGATGGTCTCGACGAACGCATCCCACCGCCCCTTGTGCCCGGCGAGACGCGAGGCGTGAACGAGGCCGCAGATGTTCACGACCCCTCCGTCGACGCTGTTCACGCCGAGGTAGCCGCGGCGGAAGGAGTAGAGCTCGATGACGTTCGTCGCGGGGCCGTGGTAATGGCGTTTGAAGCCGAAGTTGCGGTGCGAGCGGTCGCGGACGAAGCCGCGGCCGAGTTGCGTGTCGAATCGCCCCCAGCGTCCCCACGCGCCGGCGATCACTTTCGCTTTGATCGAGTCGAGCGACGTGACCGTCTCGGTGACCGGCGTCGCGCCCTTGCGAACCGCGGCTCGGAAGAGAAGGTCGTCGAGCGTCATGCGGGAGATGCCGCGCGCGGCGTACGGAAGCTCGAACTCGTACTTCGCGTGACGCGATACGACGCGGCACTCCTGCACGTGCGGCGCGTCGCCGAGGTCAACGCCGAGGAGCTCGACGATCGGCAGCGCGTCGTAGGAGAGGAACTCCCCGCACAGCTTGTCGCGCGGAAACGTGTCGCGATCGACGAGCGCCACGCTCACGCCGCGCGACGCGAGGAGCGCCGCCAGCGTCGACCCGGCCGGCCCCGCACCGATGACCGCGACGTCTACTTCTTCCACAGCAGGATTCCGAAGCGGAACGGCCATGCGTTCACCACCTCGGCGCATGCGGCTCCGGCGTCCTTCGCGAAGCCTCGCGCTTCGGCGACGGTGTAGCCACGGCGCACGGATGCGGGGGCGTCGAATCGCGTGATCCGTCCGACGAGCCGCAGCTTGGCGAGAAGAAGGACCGTAGCCAGCGGGACGTAGTGGCGCAGCGTGTCGTTCACGATCACGCCGCGTTTCGAGACGCGAAGCCACTCGCGCAGCAGCGACGATGCGTCCTCCGGCGCGAAGTGGTGAATGAAGTGCGCCGCGGTGACGACGTCGACCGAGTTGTCGCGGAACGGCAGCTGCCGCGCGTCGCCGACGACTTTCGGGATCCCCGGGGTGCGCCGGTAGAGAAGGTGACTGATGTTGATGTCGAGGCCGATGCGGAAGCCGGGCGTCTTCTCGATGCAGTCCGACGTGCCGGTGCCGATGTCCAGGATCGACTTCGCGCCGCCGTGTTTCTTCAGGAGCCGGCGGTAAACGCCGATCCCGCCGAGCCAGCGGTTGATCCGCCGCAGATCGCGCAGCGAGCGCTCCATGTCGGCGCGCGGCGCGTCGTGCTCATCGAGAAGCTCCGGCTCGTCGACTCGAGGCGGTGTGAACATCCCACTCTACGCGCGCTTGAGAACCAGCGCCGAATTCTTCGAACCGAATGCGATCGTGTTGCAGACCGCGACGTCGACCTGCGCGCGGCGTCCGGCGTCGGGGACGTAGTCGAGGTCGCACTCGGGGTCGGGCGTGTCGAGGTTGATCGTCGGCGGCAGCACGCCGTCGCGGAACGCCATCAACGTCGCGGCGACGCCGGCCGCGCCGCAGGCGCCCTGCGGATGTCCGATCATCGACTTCGTCCCGGAGCCTGCGAGCTTCGTCGCATGGCTGCCGAACGCGCGCTTCACGGCGCGCGTCTCGATCCGGTCATTCAGATCGGTGGAGGTGCCGTGATAGTTCAGGTAGCCGACGTCGCTCGGAGCGATCTGCGCTTCGTCCATCGCCAGCGTCATCGCCCGCGCCGGCTCTTCGCCCGATTCATCGAGCCGGACGCGGTGGTACGCATCGCACGTCGAGCCGTAGCCGGACACCTCGCCGTAAATCTTCGCGCCGCGCGCGCGTGCTGTCTCCTCGCGCTCCATGACGAACATCCAGGCGCCCTCGCCGAGGACGAAGCCGTCGCGGTTGCCGGAGAAGGGACGTGAGGCGGCGTGCGGCGCGTCGTTGAACGAGGTCGAGACGATCCGCATGATGCAGAACCCGGTCATGATCGCCTCGGTGATCGGCGCGTCGGAGCCGCCCGCGAGGATCTGGTCGACGATGCCGAGCTTGAGGTTCCGGTACGCGTAGCCGATCGCGTCGGTCGACGACGTGCAGCCGGTCGAGATCAGATGCGAGAAGCCGTGGAGGTCGTACGCCATCGAGATCTCGGAGGCCAGCGTTCCGATGGTCCCGGAGGGAATCGCGTAGACGGACGCCTGCTTGACGGCGCCGCGGTACCAGAGGTCGTACATCCGCTCGCTGAACTCGATCGCCCCGCCGCCGGAGCCGAGCAGGACTCCGATGCGGCGTTTCGCCTCGATGTCGAGCGATTTCGTATCGATGTTCGCGTCCGCCAGCGCCTCGTCCGCGGCGGCGATCGTCATCGGGACGACGCGCGAAACGTGCTTCATGTCTTTCGCGTTCACCCACCGTTCGGCCGTGAAGTCGCCGTTCACCTCACCGGCGACGCGGCAGGGGAGCGATGCGGCGTCGAACTGGGTGATGTTCCGAATCCCGCTCCGCCCAGCAGCGACCGCTGCGAAGTACTTCTCGCGGCCGACACCGTT
>DASXIH010000460.1:0-3255 GCA_036498125.1 Thermoanaerobaculia bacterium | reverse complement strand
GGACCGCGGACTCGAGGACCTCGGCAAAGTCGCGCCGCTGGTCGACACCGGCTCGCCGCTCCGCCGCGATCTGCCGGGGAAGATCCGCGGCGCCGGATACCGGCTCGTCGGCCGTACGCAGATGCGCCATCCGATGGGCGGCGTGTGGGATGAGTGGTATGCGGCGTTCGACAGCGGGCAGTGGGGCTGGATCGCCGAGGCGCAGGGGAAGTACTACGTCACGGTCAAAGAGGCGCGGACCAACCTGCCGCCGTACAACGTGCTGCAGGTCGGTGGGACGTACGACCGTCTGACCGTCACGGAAGTCGGCACCGCGACGGTCATCGCGGGCGAGGGCGAGATCCCCTGGCGCGTCGAGCCGAACAGCACGTACGAGTACGCGGATCTCTCCGGCCCGAACAACCGCTTCGCGACGATCGACTACAGCGAGGACACTCCGCTCTTCTTCGATGGCGAAGAGACGACGCTCGAAGGCCTCGGCATCAACGTGGACCTGGAGCAGGGGCGCGTCGCGACGGTGAAGGTCGCGAAGCTCGCCTGCTCGCAGTGCGGCGGGCCGCTGACGCTCGTCGCGCCGGAGCAGTCGGAGCGCATCGTCTGCCCGAATTGCGGCGCGCTCCACGACGTCGGCGAGGGAAACCTCCGCTATCTCGAGACGCTCCGCAACCGCGGTCCGCAGCCACTCGTCCCGCTCGGCAAGGAGGGGACGATTCAGAACGAACGCTACGTCGTCGCCGGCTTCATGCAGCGCAGCGTGACGTTCGACAAGAAGTACTACTGGACCGAGTACCCCCTCTTCCAGCCGAAGAAGAAGTCGTTCGCCTGGCTGGTCGAGGACGGGGGGCACTGGAGCTTCGTCCAGCCGCTGAACGCGGGCTCGTTGAACGATCCCGATCCGCGCGGCGCCGCGCCGGTCGTCGAGATGAGCGGCAAGACGTTCAAGATCTTCCAGGACTCGGTCGCGACGGTCGAGTCGGTCGCCGGCGAGTTCTATTGGAAGGTGAGCGTCGGCGAGCAGGCGCGCGCGGTCGACTACATCGCGCCGCCCGAAGGGATCACGAAAGAGTTCTCCGACTCGGCGGAGTCGCACGAGATCAATTACTCGCACGCACGCTACATGACTCCCGAGGAGGTCGAGGCGGCGTTCGGCGTCGCGGGACTGCCACGGCCCAACACCCTCGGCACGCTGCAGCCGATCGCGCCGGGACAGAAGCGAGCCGGTTGCGTTGGCTGCACGATGTTTCTCTCGTTCGCGGGCGGTCTGCTGATCCTCGCGGCCGTTCTGGCGCTGCTACTGCCGCGCAAGACGCTCCTGACGCAGTCGTTTCACTTCGACGACCTCACACACCCCGAGACGGCGACGTCCACCGCTGTGCAGTCGTGGGATCAGCCGGAGACGAGCACCGAGGGCGGCGAGGCGCACGTCACGTTCTTCAGCAAGCCGTTCGAAGTGAACGGCGGACACAATCTCGAGGTCCATGGCCGCTCGTACCTCGACAACTCGTGGCTCTATGCGGGCGGCGATCTGTTCAACGAGAAGACCGGGTTGGTCGAGCCGTTCGAGCTGAAGTTGGAGCACTACGAAGGCTACGAGGACGGCGAGCGCTGGACCGAGGGGTCGCAGGAGCTCTCGGCGTACTTTTCGACGCTCGCGCCGGGGACGTACAGCCTCCGCATGGAGGCGTACTGGGACGCGACGAAGCCGGCGCCGATCTTCGATCTGCAGGTGCGCGAGGGCGTCTTCTCGAGCATGGACCTCACCTACCTGGGGATCGCGATCGCGCTGCTCCTGATCCCGATCTGGCTCGCCAACGCGCGCCGCGGCATCAGCCAGCGCGGATTTTCCGAAGCCGATCGCTGGAGCGACTCGATGTTCACGCCGGACGGGAAGCCAGTCGAGGATGATGATGATTCGTGAGGGGTAAGACCATGTTCAAAGCGTTCTATGCACTCTTCGGCATCCTCGTTCTGGCGAGTTTCTCGTTCCTCACGTGGCGCGGGATTCAGCCGGTGATGGGGCAGCGCAAGTATGTCGCCGGCGGACTGCGCGGCGCGGCGCACGGCGGTTACCGATCGTTCTGGTACAGCGGCTTTCATGGAGGAAAGTGATGAACCTCACTCCCGCGATCCACACGTTCCTGATCACGCTCGCATACACGATCTTCGGCCTGGTGATGTTCGCGGTCGCCTTCTGGATCATCGTGAAGACGACGCCGTTCTCGATCCGTAAGGAGGTCGAGGAAGACCAGAACATCGCGCTCGCGATTCTGATCGGATCGGTCATGCTCGGATTGGCGATCATCATTGCGTCGACGATCCACGGCTAAGGATGACGAATCGGACTCCGCTCCTTTTTCTCAACGTTCTCATCATCGCGTCGTGCGGACTGATCTACGAGCTGCTGGCGGGGACCGTGGCGAGCTACGTGATCGGCGACTCGATCACGCAGTTCTCGCTCATCATCGGTATCTATCTCTCGGCGCTCGGCGTCGGCGCGTGGCTGTCGCGCTTCATCGACCATGATCTCGCGGCCCGCTTCGTCGAGATCGAGATCGCCGTGGCGCTGGTCGGCGGCCTGTCGGCGCCGCTGCTCTTCTTCGGGTTCGCGCGGTTCCAGTGGTTCCAGCTCTTTCTCTTCCTGATCGTCTTCGTGATCGGCGTCCTGGTCGGTTTGGAGCTGCCGATCCTCATGCGCATCCTCCGCGAGCAGCTCGACTTCAAAGAGCTCGTCTCGCGCATCCTGACGTTCGACTACATCGGCTCGCTGATCGCGGCCGTGCTCTTCCCCCTCTTCCTCGTTCCGCGCATCGGCCTGATTCGCACGTCGCTGGTCTTCGGGTTCCTCAACGGCTGCGTGGGGCTGTACGGGACGTATCTCATGCGGCCGCTGATGGACCGCGTCGCCGGCCTTCGGATTCGCGCCGTCGCGGTGATGTCGCTGCTCGTCGTCGCGTTCATCTACGCGAAGACGCTGACGTCGATTTCGGAGCAGGAGCTGTTCGCCGACGACGTCGTCTATGCGACGAGCTCTCCGTACCAGCGGATCGTCGTCACGCGCGGCGCCTCGGGCTTCCACCTCTTCCTGAATGGGAACCTGCAGTTCAGCTCCGCCGACGAGTACCGCTATCACGAGGCGCTCGTGCATCCCGCGTTCTCCGCCGCTGCCGCGCCGCGACGCGTGCTGGTTCTCGGCGGCGGCGACGGCCTCGCGCTGCGCGAGATCCTCCGGTATCCGAACGTGCAGTCGGCGACGCT
>DASXIH010000459.1:0-4640 GCA_036498125.1 Thermoanaerobaculia bacterium | reverse complement strand
GAGGCCCACACCGACGCCGTCCCACCCGAGGCCCGTGCCGGTCGGTGCGGAGACTACCGGGCCGGGCACGGTTTGATGTGCCGACTGATCGGGTCCGCCATCGGGCAGCGGATCGGGCCGGATCGGCTCGGGATGACCGCCGTCATTGTCGTCGCCGCGCTTGGGCGGCGGAATCGGATGCATCTCGCGGAGCGGCCGGGTGCGAACCGCATGTGCAGACGCTTGCGGCGGCAAGTCCGACGGGGCGGTATCGATCGCCACCGGCAGGTCGTCCTGACCTCTGAAGGTTCCCATCGGACGCGACACGGCGGCCGAGTTGCTCCGGCGTGTCTTCCATACCTGGCTCGCGCATGCGACGACGCGAGGTACGGGACGTTTGGCGAAACGCTTCGCCGGGTCCTCCGTTGCTCGGCTCACGAGGTCGAAGACCTCGGCTGCCGAGACTCCGCGGCACTGCGCAACGCGCGGCAGCGTCGACTCTTTCGCCCACGAGATGGGCGCAACGGCGACGAGAAAACAGACAGCCAGCGAAAGACGATTCATGAGTTTCACAGAGACCTCTCGAGTGAAGTGGATGGGATGCGCTGGATCAGTGCACTGAGATCCGTCACCGACTGCGGCTTGGAGAGCAGCATGGTCGAAGGGTCGGCCGAGGCACTGCGCGCCAGGTCGTGCGAGCCGTAGCCGGTGAGAACGATGATGGAGCTTTGCGGTTGCGAGGCGCGGATGTCCGCGAGCAACGAGGTGCCGGCCGCGTGAACGCCGCCGGTCATGTATGGGTCGATGACGACGACGCCGTACTGACCGCCGCTCAGGTAACCCGCGGCGGCGTCAGGCTCGAGGGCCACGTCGACCGCCCACCCCTTCGAGAGAAGGTGGTCGCGCAACGAACCGGCAACGAGCTCGTCGTCGTCGATCAGCAGAATGGAGCGGCGCGGGGCTTCCGCGTTGAGATATGGCATTGGGGGGAGGGACGCGCCATTATCGGCGGAAGCCGGCGACGCCCGGTAGGCGGGATCTGCGTCCGCCTCTGTAGGCAATCTGCTTAATTGCCGTCCGGAAGAAGGTGGTGCTGGATGGCGTACTGGACGAGTTGCGCGTTGTTCTTCAGCCCCATTTTCGTGAGGATCCGCGCCCGATGCGTGCCGACGGTCCGCACGCTCAGGTTCAACTCGGCCGCGATGTCGCGCGGCGGCTTGCCGGCGGCGATGAGACCGAGCACCTGGAGCTCGCGATCGGAGAGACGCTCGTGCAGGTTCTCAGCGCCGACGTCGACGACGCCGAAGGCCATGCTCTCGGCCAGTTCCGGAGAGAGGAATCGCTCGCCGCGCACGACTTTGCGAATCGCGGCGACGAGATGCGCGCGCGCGCTGTCCTTGCTCACGTAGCCGGCGGCGCCGGACTTCAGGGCGCGCGTGGCGTACGAGGGCTCTTTGTGCATCGTGAAAATGAGCACCGGGACGTGCGGGGCGAAAGCACGGATTTGGGAGAGGACTTCGAGGCCGGCGCGGTCCGGAAGGTTCAAATCGAGAATGACGACGTCCCACTTGCCGCGCCGGATCTCGGTCAACACCTCGTCGCCGGTTCGCGCCTCCCCGCCCACTTTGATGTCGGTGGTCTCGGCGACGATCTGTTTGACGCCTTCGCGGACGATGTCGTGGTCGTCGGCAATGAGAACGTTGATCATGCTTCGCTCCCGGTACGGACGCCGAGCGGGATGCGGATGGAGACGATGGTCCCCCGCCCCGGTACCCCTTCGATGAGCGCGGTCGCGCCGATCATGTCGGCGCGTTCGCGGATTCCGGCGAGTCCGAGGGAGCTTGCGTTCGCGAGCTCCGCGGGGGTGATCCCGCGGCCGTCGTCGCGGATCTCCAGGAACATGATGTTGGTCCGCTGCCGGATGCGAATCTCCACCCTGCCGGCGTTCGAGTGGCGCGCGACGTTGGTGAGCGCTTCCTGGACGATCCGGTAGATGGCGACGCCGGACGATTTGTCGATGTCCGGCGCGTCGTCCGGCAGCGAGAGCTCGCACTCGATGCCGGTGCGCTCTTCGAAGAGCAGCGCTTCCGCTTCGATGGCGGCATAGAGGCCGAGGTCGTCCAGGACGCCGGGACGCAGCTCGGAGGAAATGCGCTGCACGGCGGTCACGGTCGCGTCGACGGTCCGCAGGATCCGATCGACCATCGGCCGGATCTCCGGAGACGGCTTGGTCTTCTCGATCAGGCCGATGATGTCCATCTTCAGCGCGGTGAGCGCCTGGCCGAGATCGTCGTGAATCTCGCGCGCGATGCGCAGCCGTTCCTGCTCGTGAGCGTTCAGCAAGCTTTCGGAGAGCGCCTTGAGGTTTCGTTCGCTCTCGCGCGTACGGTTCTCCGCCGCCGACCGCCGCTCCAACATCTCATTGAACGCGGCCGAGAGTCTCACGATCTCCGACGGACCGCCCTCGGTATCCGCGCGGCCGTAGCCGGTCCGCGCCGCGGTCTCGGCGGCGGTCACGAGCGCGCTGACGGGCCGCTCGATCCTCCGCGCAAGCCAAACGGCCAGGAACCGGATCAGAAGGACGATCAGGGCGACGCCCGCCGTGCCGGCAATATAGGCCTGCCACACCGGCCGCAGGATGTTCGCGGTCGGCACTCCGGCGTAGACCGTCCAGCCGAGCGGCGCGATCTGTGTGAAACCGTACTGTCTGGAGACCCCGTCGAGTCCTACGGCGGCGGCGCTCCCCTCGTGTTCACCCATCGCGATCCGCGCCAGTTCGGCGTTGCCGGCGTAGCGGCCCACGATCGTCCCCGTTCCGGCGGAACGCGCGAGCACTTTCCCGTCGCGATCGAGGATCGTGATGACGCTATTCGGCAGCAGCGCTTCGCGCGGGCTGAAGTCGACCTCTTGGAGAAGGACGAGCGTCCCATGCGGGCTGCCGTCGCTCCCGGTCACCGCCTGGGTGACGGCGGACAGTTGATGGCGGAGGACGTCGGGAGGGCCGGCCGAGCAGACGAGACGGCCCGCGCGGTCGTACAACCGGAGGTCGAACCACTGCGGAAAGAGATCGACCAGCGCGAAGAGGGGGTCGCAGGTTCCGTTGAAGTCGCGGATGCTCGGCCGCGCCGCCATCTGTTTGAGCAACGCGACGGAGCTGTCGTGTTGCTCCGCGATCCGACCGGCGGTCGCTTTCGCCGTGCGCAAGGCTGCCTCTCGGGCATCCGCCAAATCCCGATGCAGCTGCCACCCGACCAGTACGGTCACGAGCAGCAGCAGCGGAACGGCGACCACCGCCACGAGGCTCCCGAGCCACGCGCGAATCGACCAGCTCCGATCGGGCACGGGACCATGATACGAGGAGGCTCCGGTCAAACCTCCAGTTTGTCGTGCGGGCGGGCGACGACGGCGTAGAGCGCCGGCATCAGGAAGACGCTGATGAGGAGCCTGGAGAAGAGGCCGCCCACGATGACGAGGGCAAACGGCCTCTGCGTATCGGAGCCGATGCCGTGCGAGAGGGCGGCGGGCAGAAGGCCGAGGGCGGCGACTAGGGCGGTCATCATGATGGGGCGGAGGCGGAGGATGGCGGCTTCGCGGGTGGCGTCGACGATGCTGCGGCCCTCTCGCCGCAGCTCGTTCGCGTAGGAGATGTAGATGACGGCGGTCTGCACCGAAACGCCGAACAACGCGATGAACCCGATCCCCGAGGAAACGGAAAACGGCGTGCCGGAGAGCTTCAGCGCGATGAGGCCGCCGACCGGCGACGAGAGGATCACGGCGAGGACGGTGATCAGGGGGAACTTCATGTTCGAGTAGAGCATGAAGAGGAGCAGGAAGATGAGGAACAGCGTCAGCGGAACGATGATCTGCAGCTGTTTGCGCGACGCGGTGTAGTTCTCGTACTCCCCTCCCCACACCATCCGATATCCGGTGGGTACGGTGACCGCCTTCTCGACCGCCGCCTGCGCGTCGCGAACGGCGCTGGCGAGGTCGCGGTTCTTGATGGAGTACTGCACGCCGATGTAGCGCTCGTTGTTCTCGCGGTAGATGAACGACGCGCCGCTGGTCTCCTGGATGTCGGCGAGCTCTTTGAGCGGGATCTGCTGCCCTCCCGGCGTCGCGACGAGGATGTTCGCGATCTGCTCCGGCGTCTGGCGGTACTGCGGCTGCAGCCGGACGACGAGGTCGAAGAGCCGCTCGCCCTGGACAACCTGCGTCGCCGCCGTGCCGCCGACCGCCGCCTCAATCAGGGAATTGATGTCGGAGACGTTGAGCCCGTAGCGCGCGATCTTCTCGCGGTTCGGCGTCACGGTGAGGCTCGGCTGCCCGAGCTCGCGCACGACGGAGATCTCGTCGATGCCGCGAACTTTCCCGAGCACCGCTTTGATCGCGTTCGCCTTGTTCTCGAGGATGGTGAGGTCGGGTCCGAAGACTTTCACCGCGAGTGAACTCTTGAGCCCCGTCTCCGCCTCGTCGACCGCATCCTCGGCCGGCTGCGTGTAATTGAACGTGACGCCGGGGAATGCCTTCAGCTTCTCCGCGATCGCGTCGATCAATTGTTCTTTGCTCTTGATCGAGCCGGTCCACTGATCGTACGGCTTCAACCCGACGAAGAATTCGTTGTTGAAGAAGCCGGTCGGGTCGGTGCCGTCGTCGGGCCTCCC
>DASXIH010000458.1:0-24706 GCA_036498125.1 Thermoanaerobaculia bacterium | reverse complement strand
TGACCCTCGCGCCTGCAAAACCGGCCATGCGCTACGTCTATGACGGGCCGGAGTCGGCGCGGGATGTTCGCTATCTGTATCACTGGGACATTCTCCGCACGGCGCTCGAAAAGACGCGGCCGAAATGGGGCGACTATCTGATGGTCGCCTCGGACGTCATGACCGAACAGCGGCAGCAGCTCGAGCTGATGAACGCGACGGGGAAGCTGAACGTGATGTATCTCAGCACGACGCCTGAATTCGAGCGGAAGCTGATCGGGATTCACATTCCGGTCGACAGGAACCTCGGCGGGTACTGTGTCTTTCTGATCCGCGACGGCGAGCAAGCCAGGTTTGCGAACGTCCGCACGCTCGCGGACCTCAGGAAGTTTTCCTACGGCCTCGGTCTCGGCTGGGTCGACGTCGGGATCCTCCGCGCGAATCACTTCGACGTCGTCACCGGATCGAATTACGACGGCCTGTTCGAGATGCTGGAGCAGAAGCGCTTCGACGTCTTCCTCCGCGCTGCCACCGAAGTGCTCGACGAATACGAGAAGCAGAAGGGGAGGGAGAAGGGGCTCGCCATCGAGAAGAGGATCCTCTTCTATTACCCCCTACCGATGTACTTCTGGTTTCCGAAGACGGATGAGGGGCGGCGCCTCGCGGCACGCGCGGAAGAGGGGATGCGGATGATGATCGCCGACGGCACGTACGATCGGATCTTCGACAAGTACCATCGCCACGAGATCGAGACGTTGCGGCTGAAAGAGCGCAAGCTATTCACGATCGCGAATCCGAACGTCGGCCCTGAGACGCCGTTCGCCGACAAGAAGCTCTTGTTCGATCCTCAGACGTACCGATGATGGATTGGCGCAGGTATTCACTCGCGACGGTAACCGCGGCTCTTCTGGCCGCCGTGACGACGGTGCTGCTCGGCGGGTATTTCGTCTTCGATTACTTCCGCGAGGCGAAGCACCAGCGCGAGACGCTCGACATTCTGTCGAACATTCAGATCCAGGAGACCAGCGTCGCACTCGCGGTTCCCGTCTGGAACATCGACGGCCCGCAGATCGAGAAGATCCTCGAGGCGATGGCGCGTCCGGAGTCGATCTACGCGATGCGCGTCGACGCGGCGGGGAAGACATACGGGCTTATCCGGGATCGGGAATGGAAGCTGGTTCCGTGGGACGGAAAGGCCGAGCCGCCGCGGGGAATGGCCGTGTACGAGACGCCGGTAACGCTGGACGGAAGGTACCTCGGCGATCTGCGCATGTACGCCTCGCTCGACCGCGTTCTCGCGAGCGACCTTCGCGAGCTTCGCATGCGGCTGGTCGCGACGGTGGTGGTGGTCGACATCCTGCTGATCGCGGCGGTCTATCTGCTGTTGTCGCTCACGGTGCTGCGTCCTGTGAGCGCGATCGAGCGCTATGCGGTCGCGGTGAGCCACGGCGGGCACTACGAACACCCGACGGTTCCTGCCGCGTCGGCGGAGCTCGACAGTCTCTGCCACTCGATCGAGACGATGGTGAAGCTGCTCGACGAGCGGTATGTCGAGCTGCAGACGGAGATGGCGCGCCGCGCGGAAAGCGAAGACCGCTTCGTGTCGATTTTCGACTCGGTGAATGACGCGATTCTCGTGCAGGACGTCGAGACGACGCTGGTCATCGACGCGAACCGGCGCGCGTGCGAGTTGTTCGGCTACACCCGTGAGGAGATCGTCGGGTTGCGGTCACGCGACCTGAGCTCGGGCGAGGGGGAGTTCACCGAGGAACACGTCCAGGAACTGTTCCTCCCCGGAAAGCCGGTGGATCTTCTCGAGTGGCAGTGCCGGAAACGCGATGGACATATGTTCTGGTCGGAGGCGAGTCTCCGCGTCGCGAACATCGCCGGGGAGTTGCGGGCGATCGTCGCGGCACGCGACATCACGCAACGGAAGGAGATGGAGGAGGCGCTGCGGCGGAGCGAGCGGATGTCGGCGATCGGATCGCTGGTGGCCGGCGTGGCGCACGAGGTGCGGAATCCGCTCTTCGGGATTGCGGCGACGCTCGACGCGTTCGAGGCGGAGTTCGGCGTCACGGAGGAGACGAAGGACTATCTCTCCACGTTGCGTAACGACGTCTCGCGGCTCACGCGTCTCATGAACGACCTCCTGGAGTTCGGCCGACCGCAGGATGTGATCCGGCACGTGCAGTCGATCGCGCCGCTGATCGCGGAGGCGGTGAGGATCTGTGCGCCGAAAGCGCGGGAGAAGCAGGTCGACATCCGGCAGGAGGTCGTCCCTTCGCTTCCCCGCGTCTCGGTCGACGCCGACCGGATGCTGCAGGTCTTCAAGAACGTGGTCGAGAACGCGATCGACTATTCGAAGAATGGCGACGCGGTCGAGATCCGCGCGGAGCGCGACGGCGACGGCACGATCGTCTGCAACGTCACCGACTCCGGCCCCGGCTTCCGCTCGGAAGACCTCCCGCACGTGTTCGAGCCGTTTTTCACGCGCCGCCGCGGCGGCAGCGGGTTGGGTCTCGCCATCGTGCAGAAGATCGTCGCCGAGCACGGCGGCAAGGTCATGGCGCTCAACCGCGCTGCAGGAGGCGCCAGGATCGAGATCCGGATCCCGGCGACGTAGGGGCCCTATATCCACTCGTTGCGGCGCGCGATCGGGAACATCACGAGTGCCACGCCGACAATGAAGATCAGGAGTGCTCCGGGGACGACGTAGGGATAGATCATCAGGAGCACGCCGCAGACGAGAAATGATGCGTCGTAGCTCTTCCGGCCGTAGAACGCGTAGACCCCGCCGATCGCGCTGAAGAGGATGCCGAGGAAGAGGGTCATCGGCGAGGCCACCCGAAGCGCTTGAGGTCGATCGTGCCGCGGAGGTCGAACTCGACGCCCTCGGCTTCGAGCAGCAGGCGCTGCAACTCATGCGAATCGCCGCGGCTGCGGGGACTGATCTCGCCGCGCGCGTTCACGACGCGGTGCCACGGGACCTGCGATCCGGCAGGGAGGTCATTCAGGGCGTAGCCGACCTGCCGCGCGTGGCCTTCGAGTCCCGCGAGCTCGGCGATGGCGCCGTAGGTCGTGACGCGGCCCTTCGGCACCCTTCTGACCGCAGCGTAGATTTGTTGACGATTTGCGTTCACAGGTGGCAATCTGCACAATATTTGGTCGCCCTGGACGAAGCAATGATTGAAACATCTGATGTGTAGGGAGTGTTGAGGAGTCGTCATGCCTAGAGCCATTGCCACCGCGCAGATCGCCTTCGGTCTCGTTTCCATCCCGGTGAAGCTGTTCTCGGCCGCGGAGTCGTCCGAGCGCATCGCCTTCAACATGATCCATCGCGAGTGCGGGAGCCGGATTCAGCAGCAGCTCTTCTGCCCCAAGGACGAGCGGACGATCGACCGCACCGAGACGGCGAAAGGCTACGAGTTCGCGAAGGGGCAGTACGTCCTCTTCAACGAGGAAGAGCTGAAGGCGCTCGAGGAGAAGGCGACGCAGGCGATCGAGATCAGCGAGTTCCTGCCGAGCACGACGATCGATCCGGTCTACTTCTCGAAGTCGTACTACCTCGCGCCCGACAAGGGCGGCGACCGCGCGTACGCGCTCCTCACCAAGGCGCTCGAAGAGACCGGCCGCTGGGCGCTTGCGCGCTATTCCGCGCGCGGCAAGGGTTATCTCGTCGTCGTTCGCCCGCTGGGTAAGGGTCTCGTGATGCAGCAGCTCTATTACGCGAACGAGGTCCGCACGATCGACGAGCTCGACCTCGGCGAGCCGATCGTGAAGGACAACGAGCTGAAGATGGCCGTGCAGCTCGCCGAAATGGGCGCCGCCGAGGAGTTCCATCCGGAGAATTATCGCGACGAGGTGGCGGATCGCGTCCGTGGGCTGATCCAGAAGAAGATCGACGGCGAGGAGATCACCGCCAGCGACGTCGAGGAGCCGCGCGCCCAAGTCATCGACCTGATGGAAGCGCTCAAGGCGAGTCTCGCCGGCCGCGCGCCACGCGCTACCGCAGCGCCGGCCGCCGCGAAGGCGAAGATGCCGATCAAGGCGGAGGCGAAGCGGAAACCGGCGAAACCGGCGTCGCGGAAGGCTCCGGCGGCCAAGGTTCGCGCTCGGTAGCTTTTCATCGGCGAGCTCAGGCATCATCTCTGCACTGCTGTGACCGGCAGGTGCAGGAGGTGTTATGTCTTTGATTTGGTTTCTTCTCGTCGGCTTGATCGCAGGGTGGCTCGCATCGATCGTGATGAAGAGCGGCGGTGGTCTGCTCTGGGACCTCGTGATCGGCGTCATCGGAGCCCTGCTCGGCGGCTGGCTTTTCGGACTCCTCGGCATCGGCGCCGGAGGTCTGATCGGCGCGATCGTCACCGCTTTCGTCGGTGCGATCGTGCTCATTCTGATCTTGCGCGCAATCCGGCGGGCCTGAGCGGAGGCGTAACATACGGGCGATGAACACGGCGAAGGAAGAGGTTCGCAAGATGCTCGATCGCCTTCCTGAGGGGGCGAGTTTCGAGCAGATTCAATATCAGGTGTATCTCCTCGATGAGATCGCGAGAGGCGAGGAAGAGCTCGCGCACGGCGACGGAGTCGCGCACGCCGATGTGAAGCGACGCCTCGCGAAATGGCTCGAAAAGTAATTTGGACGCCGCGTGCCGCGGCCCTCGTTGAAGAAGCGGCTCGTCACATCGAAGTCGATTCGCCTGCCGCCGCATCCAAGCTGGTTAGGGACACGTTCACCGCCGCTGAATCACTCTCGGAACTTCCTGACCGTGGGCGCCTTGTGTCTGAGCTGAGCGGTTCCAAATACCGGGAGATTTTCGTTGGACGATATCGGCTGATCTACCGGGTCGGAGCCGACTATGTTGCGATCATGGCCTTCGTACACGGCGCGCGCGATTTTCGCTCGTGGTGGCGAAGGTATCGTGGCGGCTCGCCGAACTAGGTCGCGGAGTAGAATTCTCCCCACATGTCCTACTCCGTCCGCGAGGTCGCGGCGATGCTCGGGCTGACGCCCGCGCAGGTTCGTTCCTACGCTTCCCAGGGGTTTCTCAATCCGGAACGCGGCGACCGCGGCGAGCTTCGGTTCGGTTTCCACGACCTGATCCTCCTGCGCACCGCGAACGAGCTCTCGACGGCGAGGATCCCGCAACGCAAGGTGCGCCGCGCGCTCGAAAAGCTGCGCGAGCAGCTGCCGGCGGGGCAGTCGCTCACCGGCGTTCGGATCGCGGCGGACGGCGAGCGCGTCATCGTCCGCGACGGCAGCGCGGTCTGGAATCCGGAGTCGGGACAGTCGCTCTTCGACTTCCCGGTTTCCGACCTCGAGCCGGCGAGCAACATGACGCCGTTCTTTCCGCGCGCCGAGCGTGAGGACGAGCGGACCGCCGAGGACTGGTACGACATCGGATGCGAGCTGGAGGACGTCTCGATCGAGGAGGCGAAGGCCGCCTACGACCGCTCGCTGGCGCTCGATCCGAACCACGCCGACGCCTGCGTGAACCTCGGGCGCATTCTGCACGAGGAGCGCGCGCCGCAGGCCGCCGAGGCGCTGTACCGGAGAGCGCTCGAATCGGATCCGCAGCATCCGATCGCCGCGTTCAATCTCGGCGTCGCGCTGGAAGACCTCGGGCGCTGGGCAGACGCTGTGAATGCGTACCGCAGCGCGCTCGTCCTCGAGCCGGCGAACGCCGACGCGCACTACAACCTCGCGGGACTGCTGGAGAAGCGCGGTGACAGAACCGGTGCGATGAAACATTTGATGGTGTACCGGCAACTCATGAAGTGATGGTTGCGCGGTTACCAGGCTACGGGGTTTCGAAACACCGAAACACCGAAACCCAGTAACCCCTTATCATTCCAGCAGTGTCCACGGTCGCACCGCTCCCGAAAGAGCGCCTTCTCGCCCTCGACGTCTTCCGCGGGATGACGATCGCCGGGATGCTGCTCGTGAACGATCCCGGCTCGTGGTCGGCGATTTATCCGCCGCTGGAGCATGCGGAGTGGCACGGCTGGACGCCGACCGATCTCGTTTTCCCCTTCTTTCTCTTCATCGTCGGAGTGACGACGTATCTCTCGAAGAAGGAGCCGAAGCGCATCCTGCGGCGCGGCGGTCTCATCGTCCTCTTCGGGCTGCTCCTGAACGCCTTTCCGTTCTTCTGGTGGGGAAAGATCGCGGGGAACCCCGATCCGACGTTCCTGCAGCGCGTGGCCTATCGCTTCGCGCATTTGCGGTTCCTCGGCGTACTGCAGCGGATCGGGATCGTCTACATCTGCGCCGCGTTGATCGCGACCTATGCGAATACGCGCAAGCAGCTCATCGTCATCGCCTCCGCGATCCTCGTGGGCTACTGGATCATCATGACGCTGATCCCGGTGCCGGGCACCGGCGTCCTCGGCATCGACACGCTCGACCAGCCCGACAAGACGCTGTCGGCTTGGGTCGATCGCGCGGTGCTGACGACGAACCACACGTGGGTGAGCACCAAGACGTGGGACCCCGAGGGGCCGTTGTCGACGCTTCCGGCGATCGCGACCTGTTTGCTCGGCATCATCGCGGCGGAGTGGATCGTCGACAAGAAGCGGCCGCTCCTGGAACGCGTCGCCGGACTGTTCGGCGGCGGATGCCTCGCCATGCTCGCGGGCGATCTCTGGAGCTGGTTCTTTCCGATCAACAAGAACCTCTGGACCAGCTCGTATGTCGTCTTCACCGCCGGCTTCGCGTGCGTCGTGCTGGCGGTCTGCCTCTGGATGATCGACGTCAACGGCTGGCGGCGGTGGGCGAAGCCGTTCGTCATCTACGGCGTGAATCCGCTGATCGCGTTCGTGGGGTCGGGTCTGATGGCGCGAACGATCGACTCGCTCTGGAAGGTCAATTACGGTGGGAAGCCTGTGTCGATCCACCAGCTCACGTACCAGCTCGCTTTCGAGCCGTTCTTCCCAGCCAAGTTTGCGTCGCTGCTCTGGGGCATCTGTTTCGTTTTGTTCTGGCTTCTGATTCTCATCCTGCTTTACAGACGGAATATCATCGTCCGCGTATGAAACGGATTGCCTACGCAGCGCTGTCGCTCCTCATCGCATTCACCGCTCTCGCCGCAGATCAGCCGAAGTCGATCGACGCCACTTACGTCGCGACGATCGGCTCCATCCCGGACGGCGTTCAGAAGCTGACGGTCTGGATCCCGTTGCCGGTTTCGCGCGGGGCGCAGACGGTCAGCGACGTGAAGATCGAGTCGCCGTACAAGTGGGTGAGGCACGTCGACAAGGACTTCGGCAACCACTACGCCACGACGACGATCAAGAATCCGAAGGCCGGCGATCTGACGGTCAAGGTCCACTTCACGGCGACGCGCCGCGAGGAGACGATGGATCATCCATTCGAGACGAGCGCGACGAAGGGGGACATCCATCGCGCGCTCGAGGCCAACAAGCTCGTGACGCTCTCGCCGCGCGTCAGGGAGCTCGCCGACACGATCACTGAGGGGAAGACGACACGGATCGAGCAGGCGAAGGCGATCTACGACTACCTCGTCACGAACATGACGTACGACAAGGTGGCGCCGGGATGGGGCCACGGCGACACTGAACGCGCCTGCGACGTGAAGAAGGGGAACTGCACCGACTTCCACTCGCTCTTCATCTCGCTCGCGCGGGCGAAGGGAATCCCGGCGCGTTTCGTGATCGGCTTTCCGCTGACGGCGGCCGATGGCCAGGTGAAGGGCTACCACTGCTGGGCGGAGTTCTACGTGAAGGGCCGCGGCTGGATTCCGGTCGACGCATCGGATGGCTCGAAGCAGACGGACGTGAAGGCGCGCAACTACCTGTTCGGCAATCTCGATCCGGCGCGCGTGCAGTTCACGGTCGGCCGCGACCTGCAGCTGTCGCCCCGCACGAACGAGCCGCTGAACTTTTTCATCTATCCGCACGCGGAAGCGAACGGCGTCGAAATCGGTACGCCGCTCATCACGCTGCAGTTCACGCCCCGATAGTCAGCGCCGCCTCAGGATGTTTCCCGGCAACGCGCCGGTCATCTTGCCGTCGTGCAGGACAAGCGTTCCGTTGACGATGACGTTGGAGATCCCTTCCGCGAAGTGGTGGGGATCTTCGTACGTCGACGTGTCGCGGATCGTCTTTGGGTCGAAGACGACGACGTCGGCGCGCATCCCTTTCGCGATCGTGCCGCGGTCTTTCAGGCCGGCGCGTGACGCGGCGAGTGAGGTCATCTTCCGGACCGCCTCTTCGAGCGTGAAGAGGTGCTCGTCGCGGACGTAGTGGCCCAGGATGCGGGGGAACGTGCCGTAAGCGCGAGGATGGGCGCCCTGCTGGCGCGCGGCGCCGACGACCGCGCCGGAGTCGGAGCCGACGGCGACCCACGGCTGCTTCATCGCGGTCATGAGGTCGGACTCGAGCAGGTTGAAGAAGATCGCGATGGGTGAGGCGTTGCTCCCTTCGAACAGCCGGAGCGCCGCTTCGGCCGGCGTGGTGTTCATCTCGTGCGCGATCGCGTCGAGCCGCTTCCGTTCATACTGCTTCATCGTGGTCGGCTCGGGGATGCCGCGGATGAGAATCGTCGATCCGTCGCCGACGCGAATCTCGCTCGCGATCCGCGCTCGTGTCGCGGGATCTTTCAGACGCTTCACGAATTCGAGATAGCCCCCCTGCAGCGCCCAGGCAGGGACGGTCGACTGCAGGTCGGTCGACGTCGCCGTGTAGGGATAGATCTGCGAGGCGACGTCGAGGCCCGACTTACGTGCGCGGTCGATCCGCTCGACCACTTCCTGCATGTGCCCGCGCATCGCGCCGCCGGTCTTGAGGTGGAAGACGTTGACCGGGACATGCGCCTCCCGGCCGATGCGGAACGCCTCATCGAGCGCCGTGTCGATGTTGTTTGCCTCGTTGCGAAGATGCGTCCAGTAGCTGCCGTTGTACTTGCCGGCGACGCGTGCGAGCGCGATCAGCTCGTCGGTCGTGGCGAAACGGCCGGGCGGGTAGATCAGAGCGGTCGAGAGGCCGATGGCGCCGTCGCGCATCGCCTGATCGGTGATCGCCTCCATCTTCTTCAGCTCTTCGGGCGTCGGCGCGCGGTCGGCGTCGCCCATGACGATCTCGCGGGAGTTCGCGGCGCCGACGTAGAAGGCGAAGTTGATCGCGGAGCCGCGTTTCTCGATGGTGCGCATGTAGTCCGCGAGGCTCCGCCACGTCGCGTCCGGAAAGCCGGGCGGCTTGGTGCGATTGACCTCGGCAGCCATCGCATCGTTGATCGGCCCGGGCGAGTGGCCTTCGCCGGTCACCTCGGTCGTCACGCCCTGACGGATCTTCGACTCGAGATTCGGGTCGATGAGGACTGCGCCTTCCGAGTGGCCGAGGAGGTCGATGAAACCGGGGGCGACGACCTGGTTCGTGGCATCGATGGTCGTCTTTGCCGTAGCGTGCGCCAGGTCGCCGATCGCGGCGATCGCGCCGTCTTTGATTGCCACCTCGACGTGCTGACGTGAGCGGCCGGTGCCGTCGATCAGATCGCCGTGCAGGATCAGGACGTCGTACTGCCGGATGCCGGATACCGGTTGCCGACTCCCCGAAGGAGCCGCGCACGTCAAAGCCAAGAAGATCGCCGCAACAACGCGCACGAAGCGCTACCGTGCAATCGCGGTGCGCGGTTGCGCGATGGCGTTCACGCTGACGGCGTCGTCGTAGACGAAGAACAGCTCGTTCTTCCGGACGAACGCATTGCGCAGGAGCGAGATGTACGGTCCCTGCGACTTGTAGGTCTGGAGGATCGCGTCCTTCCGCTTCGCGACGGCCGGCGTGAGTCCGTAGGTCGCCCACGAAAGCGCGCGCATGCTGACCGGCGGATTGAGGGCGCGCTTCGGAACGTGGACGAGCGAGCGTTGGATGCGGCCGTTGTGAACGAGATACCCGAGGCGCCGCGGTTGGATTTCGAGCTCCGAGACCGCGATGTCGACGATTTCGGCGGCAGCGGCGTGGTCCCCGTGACCATCGAACGACACCGGCGCGATGATCGTGGTCGGTTTCGCGATCTCGATGACCTGCTCGACGTCCGTCATCAACGAAGCGAACGAATATGGCGAGCCGGGCGACATCGCCTCCTCGTAGGGGACAGCGCGCTTTTTCGTCGCTCGGGAGCTGATCACCGACTCGCGGTTGTCGAGGATGTCCTTGAGGCCGCGATCGGGGTAGCCGAGGATGAAGTAGTGATCGGGGGCGACGCCGAGGAGCTTCATCGCGGCGTGCGCCTCGGCGATGCGCGTCCGGCCGACCGAAAGGTAGCTCGACGCGGTCGGGCCGAGGGTCTTGTTCACCAGCAGGGCCGAGAACTTGTTGCAGTCGCCGGCGGTGAGGAAGGCGATGTAGACGTCGGAACCGTTCGCGATCGCGTCGAGCGCGTAGCCGCCGGCGCCGATGATCTCGTCATCGATGTGGGGGGCGACGATCAGAACCCGGTCCCGCGGTGTCGGCGCGGTTACCCGCGGATAGCTGTCCAAACTCGCCTCCGAATGCGCGGGGCCGAACAACAGCGCACACAAGACCACCAGCCCCGGAACGAACATCCGCCCGAGTGTACACGAGCGGGCCGCGCGTTATTTCGCCACGTGCAGCCAGTACCGCAGATCGAGCGTGACGGCGCGGCCGTCGAACGGATCCTCGCGATGCCCGGTCACCTGCGTGTACTCGACGCCGGCGCGGAGATGGTTCGTGATCTCGTGAAACGCGCTGAACGTCCAGGAACGGCCGTGCTCGTCATACGTCTCCGGGACGACGCGCGCGCGATCGATCATGTTGAAGATGTCGTAGCGTGCCGAGACGCGGTTCTTGCCGAAGACATGCGAGAGGAGGATGTAACCCGATGCGATGTCGGCCTCGACTACGGGTCGCGGCCGGAATCCCATCGCCGTCTTCCCCCACATGTACTCGGCGGCGAGCGTCGTCGTGTCGACGTTCCCGAGCTGCGCGGAGGCGATGTAGAAGCGCGTCGCCCAGGCGTATTCGTTCCCCCACCGCGCCCGGTCGCCGCGGTTGTTGACCTCCGTCAGCTGGATGACGCCTTTGTCGGGCACCGAGAAGCGAGCGCGCCCTGCGTACCCGGTCCGGCCGTCGAGGTCCTTCTCGAACGGACGCGTGCCGTCCATCTGGAAGACGAACTGCGGCGGCTTCTCGATGGGCAGCGTCTCGTTGTAGACCGAAAGACGGCTCCCGATGTCCCATCCGCGCCAGGCGAGGATCGTCCCCATCGTGTCGTTGTCTTTGAACGCCGTCGCGCCGACTGTCAACATGTTGACCTTGTACGAGGCGTCGACGCCGACGGGCCGGAACTCTTCGCCGATCCAGCTGTTCAGCGCCGAGTAGTTGATCGTGTAGGGCGAGTTCCAGAGCACGTCGGTGTTCTCGCGCGACGTGCCGAGGAAGAACTGGCCGGCGCGGAGCGTGAGGCCGGCGATGTGCGCGTCGGCGTAGGCTTCCACGAGGCCGGCGCGTTTCCCGCCGTAGCCGGAAGGCTCGTTCCGCGCGATTCCCTGCGCGTGGACGCCGAAGTGCACGGAGGGGTTCCAGTCGGCGCCGACCTGCGCGATTCCGAAGTGCTCGCTGTCGCTCGCGGGGAGGCGTCCGTCGCCGTCGCGGAGCCAGGTCTCAGGACCGCTGGCGTGCACGGCGCGGGCGGTGAAGAAGCCGTTGAGCGTGAACGTCTGGGCGTTTGCAGCGGCGGCAACGAACAGGAGGGCGAACAGGAAGGCGAAAGCGAAGCGGCGCACAGCGAGATTCTACGGGATTCGAGGGTCTCTCCAGAGGCCGGCGACGCGGTGCTGGTAGTCGATCGCGATCAGGAATTTCGAAAGGAGACGGTTGCCGAGGCGCGGCCGCTCGACGCCCGCGTAGTGGACGTCGACGCTGCCGAAATCGCTTGTACCCACAGTGACATGCGCGCGGCCACGGCTCTCCCTGGCTGCGGGCAAGGTGATCGTGTCGGGACTCGCCGTATCGAGGATCGCGCTCATGCGCTTGCCGTCGACCGTCACGTCGACCGCCGGGTCGCCGTTGAAACGAAACAGTGTCATGTAGTCCGTATGGATACCGGCCTTCTGATACGTGAGCAGGCCGGCGCGGTAGTCGATCGTCACGGCGCGTTGCGAGAAGACGTCGGCGCCGATGAGCGCGTCGCCCGTGGCGTGCAGATCCATGAACAGCGGCGTGAACGGAAAGGAGGCGCGCTCGCCGAGTGTTAGTGCATAGGCGGACGTGTGCGGAATCGCTCGCGAGTCGAGCACCGTCCGCGGCGTCGCGGAGCCGAAGAAGTAGCGGCCCGCGTGGCCGTTGATCTTCGCCGACGGAAGGAAGAGGAGATTGTTGTGGATGGTGAAGGAGAGATTGACCTCGTCGGGCGGCGGGGCATCGCGCCATGGCAGCGCGCTGTTGCACGCCGCGAACACGACGAGCGCAATCAGCAGCCTTGCTCTGCGAACCGATTCCGATAACATGCGCGCGCCTCGAAGCTGCAACATCTGAACCGCAAAGGACTCACCTGATGCTTCCCGAATTCAAGAACGAACCGCTCACCGATTTCTCCAAACCCGAGAACCGCTCCGCGATGGAGGCGGCCCTCGCGAAAGTGAAGGGCGAATTTGGACGCGAGCACCCGCTCGTCGTCGGCGGCAATCACATCACGGGTCTCGACACGTTCGATTCCACGAACCCCGCGCACAAGGACGAACTCCTCGGCAAGTTCCAGAAGGGGACGCGCGAGCACGTCGAGCAGGCGATCGACGCCGCCTGGAATGCGTTCGCGGACTGGAAACGCCAGCCGGTCGACGTCCGCGCCGGCCTGCTGGTCCGCGCCGCGAAGCTGATGCGGGAGCGGAAGCACGAGTTCTCGGCGACGATGATTTACGAAGTCGGCAAGACGTGGCCGGAGGCCGACGCCGACACCGCCGAGGCGATCGACTTCCTCGAGTTCTACGCGAGAGAGGCGTACCGCTATGGCGGCGAGCAGCCGATCACGAAGATCGAGTCGGAAGACAACGCGCTCGTCTACATCCCGCTCGGCGTCGGCGCGGTCATTCCGCCGTGGAACTTCCCGCTCGCGATCATGAGCGGCATGACGACGGCGGCCGCCGTCACGGGCAACTGCGTCGTCCTCAAGCCATCGTCGGACTCGCCGTGGATCGCGGCGCGATTCTTCGCGCTGCTCGAAGAGGCGGGGATGCCGCCGGGCGTCGTCAACTTCGTCTCCGGATCGGGAGGCGAGGTCGGAGACCCGCTGGTGCAGCATCCCCGCATCCGCTTCATCTCGTTCACCGGCTCGAAAGAAGTCGGTCTGCACATCAACGAGGAAGCGGCGAAGGTGCACAAGGGGCAGCTCTGGATCAAACGCGTCGTCGCGGAGATGGGCGGCAAGGACGCCATCATCGTCGACCGCGAGTGGTCGAACCTCGACGAGGCGGCGAGCGCCGTCGTGGCGTCGGCGTTCGGCTTCCAGGGGCAGAAGTGCAGCGCCTGCTCGCGCCTGATCGTCGACGAGGCGATCTACGACCAGTTCGTGCCGATGGTTGCCGAGAAGACGAAGGCGCTGAAGATCGGTCCTCCGGAGGCGGCGGACTCGCAGATCGGCCCGGTCGTCAGCAAGAAGGCGATGAAGAAGATCAAGGAGTACATCGACCGCGGCAAGAGTGAGGGGCGGCTCGTCGCCGGCGGCAACGTACGCGACGAGGAGGGCTACTTCATCGAGCCGACCGTCATCGCCGACGTCGATCCGAAGGCGACGATCTCGCAGGAGGAGATCTTCGGTCCCGTCCTCGCGATCAGCAAAGCGAAAGACTTCGAGGACGCGCTCCGGATTGCGAACGACACCGAATTCGGGCTCACCGGCGCCGTCTTCACCGACAACGAGGAGAAGCTCGCGCGCGCCCGCGACGAGTTCTTCGTCGGCAATCTCTATCTGAACCGGAAGTGCACCGGCGCGCTCGTCGGGGTCCATCCGTTCGGCGGCTTCAACATGTCGGGCACCGACTCGAAGGCAGGCGGTCGCGACTACCTCGGCCTCTACCTGCAGGCGAAGGCGATCTCGCGGAAAGTGAAGCCGGGGCAGTCCAAGCGCGAGGGTGTTGGGGAGTGAGGCGCGGCGCGGTCGTCGCGAGTCTGGCGCTGCTGGCCGCATGCGGCACCACGACTCCCGATGACACGCGCCCTATCCCCGCGGCGTGGCTGAACGCGCCGGCGACACCGCAGTACCGCGAGGCGTCGTTCGGTCCCCGGGCGTCACGTCCCTCGGCATTGCACATTGAGAAGACGAGTGAAGGACCGACGCTGGAAGTGTTGGCGAGCGGCGACAAGATTCTGACGCCGGGCTATCTCGCCATCGACTCGTTCGACGTCGCGCCCGAGGGCGACCTCGCCGTCTTCAGCGCGAAGCGCCGCGACAACTTCGACATCGGCCTCGTCGCGACGGCCGGCAGCCAGGTGAACTGGGTTCCGTCCGATCCGCGCGACGAGGTGGCGGTGCAGTGGGCGCCGCGCGGAAACAAGATCAGCTACATCATCCGCGGCGTCTCGGGCGACGTGATCCGCAGCGTGCACGTGCACACGGCGGCGCAGGTGGCGTCCGGATTCCCGAACGGGCGTGTCTACTCGTATGCATGGGATGCGCGCGCGGAACGCTATGCCGTCGCCTGGAGCGCGATCGACGCGTCGGACGGCATCGAGGAGATGACGTACTCCGGCACGGAGCGGAAGTGGCTGAAGGCGCCGGCGACCCGCCTCGACGTCTCGATCGAGCCGGCCGGCGGGGCCGTCGTCATGCGGCCGCAGACGCTGCACTACAACGAGCGGCTGCCGCTGGTGGTCTGGCGAACGTCCGAGATCTACCAGTGGGACGACGCACGGGGGCGGCTGCAGCAGTCGTCGCGGGTCGCCGTGGCGGTGCTCGACCACGATCCGGACGAGAAGTTCTGGAGTGCGATTCAAGCGATTCCGTGGGTCGATTCCGCGCGCATATGGGTGGTTGGCGCGCAAGGGCCGCCTCATACGACGTCGATCGTCGGCGGCACGGATCTGCCCGCCGGCCGCTACCGCGTGCGCGACAACATCGTTGTCGTCCCGCCTGATGTCATAAAATCGTTTGCTGCCGGTAGCATCGCCGATCAACTGAAGGGAACGCCCGCCACGAATGGCAGCAGCCGATGAGCAGAGGAAGTCGACGGTCCGCGAGTATTACGAAGCGCTCCTGATCGCCGTCATCTTCGTCAACTTCGCCCGTATCTTCGTCTTTCAGGCCTTCAAGATCCCCACGGGATCGATGGAGGACAACCTCAAAGTCGGCGATCACATCATCGTCAACAAATTCATCTACGGCCCCGGCGCGACGATGGGCGGCCTGCTGCCGCTGCGCGACGTCAAGCGCGGCGACATCATCGTCTTCCGTTACCCGCTCCAGCCCGACACCGACTTCGTGAAGCGCGTGATCGGCATGCCGGGCGACACGGTCGAAGTCCGCGACAAGATCGTCTCCGTGAACGGGACGGCGCTGAACGAGCCTTACGTGGTCCACGACGACCCGCAGGTCTATCCGCTCCAGCCGGCGCTGCCGGAGCCGTACCGCTCGCGCGACCAGTTCGGTCCCTTCAGAGTGCCGGCGGGGCAGTACTTCGCGATGGGGGACAACCGCGACCGCTCCAGCGACTCGCGCTACTGGGGCACCGTTCCGCGCACGATGATCAAAGGTCGCGCGTTCATGGTGTACTGGTCGTTCCGCGGCACGCCGCCGCCGGCCGACGCGCCGCCGTCCGATCGCGTGAAAGAACTGTTCGGCGTCGTGATCCACTTCTTCACGCGCACGCGATGGGACCGCACGTTCCTGATCGTCGACAGCCACTACCACTATCACCCTGAGCCCGACAGCGAGACATCGACTGCGTTCAGTCCATGAGCGAAGAAGAGAGCAACAGCGGCGCGGCGGGGGCGGAAGCGGTCGAAGAGAACGCAACGCCGCCGACGGTCATCGATCGGAGCGACCATCCGATCTCGCGGCGCAGCATTCCTGAAAACGTCTTGAAGGTTCTCTACCGGCTGCACCGCAGCGGCTACCGGGCGTACCTCTGCGGGGGGAGCGTCCGCGATCTGCTGATGGATCGCGAGCCGAAGGACTTCGACGTCGCCACCGATGCGCATCCGATGGAGGTGCGGCGGCTCTTCCGCAACAGCCGCATCATCGGGCGCCGCTTCCGGCTGGTGCACATCATCTTTCAGGATCAGACGGTGGAGGTGGCGACGTTCCGCCGCGAGCCGGAGCGAAGCGAGGGGAGCGAGGAGTACCTCATCACCGACGACAACACGTTCGGCTCGCCGCTCCAGGACGCCCGCCGCCGCGACTTCACGATCAACGCGCTCTTCTACAACATCGCCGACTTTTCGGTGCTCGACTACGTCGGCGGGATCGAGGATCTCGACGGGAAACGCGTCCGGGTCATCGGCGATCCCGACGTCCGCTTCCGCGAAGATCCGGTCCGGATGATGCGCGCGATCGAGTTTGCCGCGCGCCTCGGGTTCGCGATCGACCCGGCGACCTACGACGCGATCCTCACGCACAAGAACGAGATCCTGAAAGCCTCGCCGCCGCGCGTCTCCGAGGAGATCCTGGAGCTCCTGCGGCGAGGGTGGTCGAACGGCGCGATCCGCCTGATGGTGCAGACCGGCTTGCTCGAGCCGCTGCTCCCCGAGGTGTATCGGACGATCGCGGGCGAGAAGAGCCCGTACTTCTGGAAGATGCTCGAAGTGCTCGATCGCACCGTCGAAGCTGGGCGGAAGATCTCTGACGGCGTGAGCCTCAGCGTGCTGTTTCTCCCCTGGATCATCGAAGAGTTGGAGCGGGAGGAGAGCGGGCGCGAGACGCGAATGCGGATCGGAGAGGTGATCGTCTTCATCCGCGAGTCGATTCAGCCGCTCTGCACGCGTATGGCACTGTCGGCCGGGACGCGGCACCAGATCGAGCAGACGCTCGAGACGCTCTGGCGCCTGCTGGAGCCGCCGACCGAACGGAAGGCGATGTTCCGCTTCGTCTTCCGCGACCCGTTCAACGACGCCCTCGCGCTGCTCGAGCTGTACGCGCTCTCCTCGGGGAAGTACGTCGAGCAGTTCAAGCAGTGGCGGGAGTTCGCCACCCGCGTTCACCAGGCGAGCGACGAGGCGGCGCCGGCTCCGCGCAAGAAGCGGCGGAACCGGCGTCGCAGCTGATTACCCGATTCCTGCGCCGAAGTGGCCGTTCACGTTGCGCATGAACGACTCGGTGCGCTTTCCCTGCGGGCCTTCGAACTCGATCATCGTGCGAACGAGCGCGGGAGTCGCGGCGCCCATGTTGGCGTCGGCGGCATTTGCCGTCGCCCAGAAGTCGACTTTCTCCGTCGCGCCCGGCGCGATCGTCTTCTTGTACTTGCGCATGGTCGTCGGGATCACGAACGGGCCGTCCGGCGTCGAGAGCGTGATGTGACGGAGGATCACCGGCGCGTCCGTCAGGTTCGTGACCGAGATCGCGTACTTGATGTCGAGCGGCGCCACCGGAGTGCGGTCGTTGCTCGACGTCGGCATCGCGACGGGAGCGGCGGTCTGCTCGACCTTCACGTCGAAGTCCGTCGTGGTGTCGGCCTGCGTGTCGCCGGCGGCGCTGAAGGTGACGCCGCCGCCGGTATCGACCGAGGCCATGTTGCCGGCGCAGCCGGCGAGGAGAAGGAGAATGCCGATCCCGGCGAGCCTCTTCATGCTTTCACCATCCTCGTGAAACTCTCGATGCGCAGTCCGGCCGGAGAGTCGAGGTACATCGTCATCCGGATCGAGACGGGCGGATGTTTGCGGCGGTCGGCCTGAAACACGAATGCCGCCACCCAGCAGTCGACCGCCTCGGTCTTTCCCGGCGCGATGACCTTGTCGAAGTGGCGCGTGGCGAGATGCGCGAAGATGTCGGAGCTGGTGGAGTCGACGTCGACCCTGTCCAGCCTCACCGGCTGCTCGGTCTTGTTCGTGATCCAGATCCGGTAGTCGGTGTCCGCGACGGAGGTCTGGCGGTTCATCCTCGAATCCGCCTTTTTCACGTCGACCTTGAAATCGGGCGTCTCGTTGACGACCGGCCGCGTTGCGCAAGCGGCGAACAGCAGAAGTGCCGGGACGAGATGACGAGCGCGCATCGTTACCTTCCTCCGCGTTGAGTACGACCCGGGAGCCGGACCGTCGAACGTGCGTGACGGGTGCCAGCGTTTTCGACCACCAGTGAGCGCCGGATCGGTTGTCGTTGTCCTGGATAAGGGATTCGTGTCCTCGCGAGCTATCATTTTCTTTGAGTGCCCGAAGATCCAATCTACCTCGATCACCACGCCACGACACCCTGCGACCCCCGGGTGGTCGAGCGAATGTTGCCGTTCTTTTCCGACATTTTCGGTAACGCCGCGTCGCTGACGCACGTGCAGGGGAGGCGTGCGGCGAACGCGGTCGAGGACGCGCGGATCGCGATCGCCCGCTTTTTCCGCGCCCAGCCGAACGAGATCTACTTCACCGCGGGGGCGACTGAATCGAACAACATCGCGCTCAATCTCCTGTCGCCCGGCGATCACCTGATCACGAGCGCCGTGGAGCACCGTTCGATCCTCGCGCCGGCCGAGAGGCTCGCGAAGCACGGCGTCGAGGTGACGGTCCTGGCGCCGGACCGCGAGGGATTCATCGATCCGGAGGCTCTGCGGGACGCGCTACGCCCGAATACCCGCCTCGTCTCCGTCGAGGCGGCGAACGGGGAGGTCGGAACCCTGCAGCCGGTCGAGGCCTTCGCCGCGATCTGCCGCGAGCGCGGCGTGCTGTTTCACAGCGACGTCACGCAGGCGGCGGGAAAGATCGCGCTCGATCTGTCGCAGCTCGATCTCGCGTCGTTCTCGGCGCACAAGTTCTATGGACCCAAAGGGATCGGAGCGCTTTACGTTCGCCGCGGCGTGCGCGTCGAGCCGCTCGTCACCGGCGGCGGCCAGGAGAAAAACATCCGCTCCGGAACGGTCAACGTGCCGGGAGTCATCGGGATGTCGGCGGCGCTGCAACTGCGCGCGACCGAGATGGAGGAGGAGGCCGCGCGTCTGACGGAGCTCCGCAACTCGCTCTGGGACAGGCTGGTCGAGTCGATCGGCGGCGTTTCCGTGAACGGCCCGCGCCGGTTAAGATTGCCGGGCAACCTCAACGTCAGCTTCGAGCGTCTCGAAGCGGACTCCCTCATCGTGGCGATGCGACGATTCGCGCTTTCATCCGGCTCCGCCTGCTCGTCAGGGCAGCGCGGGCCGTCTCCCGTCCTGAAGGCGATCGGCCTCCCGGACGCCGCGGCGCTCGGCTCGATCCGCATCGGCCTCGGCAAGTCGAACACCGAAGAGCACATCGCGATGTTCGTCGACGACGCGCGGCGAACGGTCGCCAAACTACGCGAGATCTCCGCCGCATGACGATGGAAATCGGACGCATTCTTCTGGTCGACCACTCGCGTGGAGCGTTGATCTTTCAGGAGACGATCCTCCGCCGCCGCGACAGCGCCATCTACTCCGCGCTTGCGGGGACCGAGGGACTGCAGAAGGCGCGCGCCGAGAAGCCGCACCTGATCATCTTCGGCTACGACCTGTTCGACATGTCGGCGCCGGAGTTCTGCCGCGAGATCCGCGAGGACGCCGGCACGCGCGGGAGCTCGCTCCTCCTCGTCGTGGACCGCGAGCACCAGAACCACGCGGACCTCTGCCTCTCCGCCGGCTGCAACGACGTCATCTACCGTCCGCTGCAGCGGCGCGAGCTGGACGAGAAAGTCGCGAAGCTGACGACGATCCCGGTGCGGCGGCAGCTCCGGACGATCACGAAGATCGAAGTCTCGCTCGAAAAGCACGGCCGTTTCATCCTAGGACGCAGCATCAATATCTCCTCGAACGGGATGCTGCTCGAAGTCGACCGTGTCCTCCCCGGCGACGGCCCGGTGCGGCTGCACTTCTACCTTCCGGGCGATCCGAAGCCGCTGCAGCTCGATGCGGCCGTCCTGCGCGCGGAGTTCACCGGTACGATGGCGAAGTACGGCGTGCAGTTCGCGAACGTGTCGGAAGAGGAGCGGGGACGGATCGACCGGTACGTGCACCGCCTCCGCTCCCGTGAGCTGATCTGATGGCGCGATCGAAACTGGAACGGGCGATCGATCTGACGAAGGACGAGGAGTACCTCTCCGCGCTGACCGTGTTCCTCGACGTCTTCGGCACCGAGGATGCGCCGCCGCTGAATAACGCCAAGGCGGCGAGCGCGCTGTCGTACTTTGGGCTTTGTCTCGCCCTGGTGTCGCGCAAGTACAAGACCGCGATCGATCTCTGCAAGCGCGCCATCGACCTCGAGTTCTACCACGGCGAGCATTACGCGAACTTGACGCGAGTCTACGTCGCGGCGGGCAACCGCAAGAAGGCGCTCGAGACGGCCGAGGCGGGGATGAGAGTCGCGCCGGAAGACGACGAGCTCCTCCGCGCACGCAGAGACCTCGGCATCCGCGCCCGCCCCGCCGTCCCCTTCCTCGACCGAAGCAATCCGATCAACGTCTCCCTCGGACAGGCGAGGCACGCCAAGAAGCTCGCCGAGTCATCGACGAAGCGGAAGAAAACGTAGGGCGGGCTTCAGCCCGCCCCCCGGTACGTCCGCGCCAGCTTCTCCGGATCGGCGCCGAGCCGCCAGGCGATGATGATTCGCCAGTTGATGAACGACGTGCGGAGCAAGCCGCGCGCGAGGAAGCGGCGACCGGAAGTCGTGACCTTCTGCGGCAGGACGACCGTTCGCCCGCGGCGCTTCATCCGGATCGCCAGCTCGTAGTCCTCCATGAGCGGGATCTCGAGGAATCCGTCGAACGCCTTGCGAGCGACGAATTGTGCCTGGTCGCCCCACGGGCAGCGGGTGAGGCGCGTACGGAAATTGATGAGCGCCGCGGCGAAGCGAAGCCGGAACGCGTCCTCCGTGAACTGTAGGCGAAAGCCTCCGAATACCGCACCTCCTGCCAGCGCGTCGACGACGGCTGCGCACGCATCCGCGGGCAGGCGTGTGTCGGCGTGCAGGAAGATCAGCGCCTCGTTTTTTGCCTCGTCCGCCGCCCCATTCATCTGCCGCGAACGCATCGTCTCGCCTTCGATCACCTTCGCCCCATGTTCGCGGGCGAGAGAGACGGTCCCGTCCCGGCTCCCGCCATCCGCGACGATGACCTCCTCCGCTCCCGCCGCGAACGCGGAATCCACGGCCGCGCCCACGCGTCCCTCCTCGTTGAGCGTCGGAATGATGACGGTAACCCCAGGCACGGCGAGAGGTTAGCCCGCTTCTCGAGAAGTTGGTTCCGCTTTTCGGAAAGTTCGCCCTGTTTCTCGGAAAGTTCGCCCCGCTTCTCGGAAAGTTCGCCCTGCTTCTCGGAAAGTTCGCCCCGCTTCCCGGAAAGTTCGCCGCGCTTCCCGGTAAGTTGCGCCTGCTGCCCGGAAAAGAGGCGCGTTTTTCGGAAAGTTGCCCGGACTTCTCGGAAAGTTCGGTCTGCTGACCTAGACTCGGCGCATGAACGCGTACATCCTCGTCGGCGGACGGTCGCGGAGGATGGGGGAACCGAAAAGCGAGCTGCGTTTCGGCGGTACCACGCTCCTAGGCCGCGTCACCGCGGCAGCGAGCGGCGCGTTCGAGCGCGTGATCGCGGTACAGCGGTCCGGCGGCGACGACATGGCAATCGAGACGATCCATGAAGAACCCCACGACGACGAGGCGCCGATCTTCGGTGTGGCGGCGGCCATCCGGCACGCCCAAGCCAAGTGTTTCGTGATCGCCGTCGACTATCCGCTACTGACGACCGAAGCGCTATCCGCTCTCGCGAAGCGCTTCGAGGAGTCCGAGGCTTCGATGCTCGTCCCGGTGTGGAACGGCGTGCCGCAGGTCCTCTGCGCCGGATACGCGCCGTCCCTCCTCCCCGAAATCGATGCGAGACTCGGCGCGGCGAAGTACGATCTGCAGTCACTGGCCAACGTCGCGGAGCGGATCGAAGTCAGCGGCGAGAACTGGCGCAGCGTCAATACAATCGAAGAGCTGGAAGAGGTGAGGCGTTGGTATGAGCAGCGACTTCTCGCATTTTGACGAAACGGGCGGCATCTCCATGGTCGACGTCGGCCGCAAACGCGCCACCGTGCGCGAGGCGGTTGCCGTCGCGACGGTCCGCATGCAGCCGGCGACACTGCAGAAACTCGTCGACCGCGCATTGCCGAAGGGCGACGTGCTGACCACGGCGAAGGTCGCCGGCGTCCTTGCCGCGAAGCAGACGCCGTCGCTCATCCCGCTCTCGCACAGCATCGCGATCGACTCCGTCGACGTCACCTTCGACCTCGACCCGGCCGGCGGCACGATCGAAGTACGCTCCATCGTCCGCTGCGAGGGAAAGACCGGCGTCGAGATGGAGGCGATGACGGCATGCGCCGTCGCGGCCCTCACGATCTACGACATGTGCAAGTCGGCCGAGAAGGGGATCTCCATCGACAACCTGCAACTCGTCCGGAAGACGGGCGGCAAGAGCGGTACCTGGGAGCGCGGATGAAGAAACTTCTCGCAGTGACGCTGTTCGCATTTCCGTTGTTTGCGCAGACGCATTCCGAGTCGATCACCGTCGAGGTGGTCGACGTTCCGGTCTACGTCTACAACGCGCAGGGCGCATTGCAGAACCTGAAGAAGGACGACTTCGAGCTGTTCGTGAACGGAAAGCCGCAACCGATCGACTACTTCGACCCGATCGACTTCCGCGCTCCGGCAAACACCGAGGCGGCGCCGGTGCCGGTCGTACCGCACGACATCCGCGACCGCCGGCTCTTTCTCCTGATCCTCGACTGCGCCTTCACGCGCCCCGCGGCGATCGACCGCGCGCGCAAGGCGGCGGTGGCGATGATCGACGCCTCCACGCCGGCCGACTACTTTTCCGTCGCCACGTTCACGTCCAAGAACGGGCTGCAACTTCTCGTACCGTTCACGAATGACCACGTCGTCGCCAGACGCGCGGCGATGGCGCTGCAGGCGAGCTCGGTGCACGATCCGCTGGCGATCGCGATCTCCGCGAACGAGCGCGAGAACGCGGAGGTCATGGCCATCCTGAACGACGACAGCCCCGGCGGCGGGGGCGGCAAGGGCGGCGGCCCGGATGCGACGTCCGGCGACCCCGTCATTCAAAGCCTCATCGGCGCGGCACAAGCCGACAACGCCTCGATGCCGGGAAAGCGGCTCATCGAGGACCAGGTAACCGATTTCGCCGACATCGCGAAGCGTCTGGCTCCGTTCGAGGGCTATAAGCACGTCATCGTGATGTCGGAGGGTTTCTCGCCGTCCACTACGTACAGTGAAGCGCGGCTGATGCAGGATCTCCAATCGATGGCGAACGCCTTCCGCAACGCCGGCGCCGTCGTCGACTCGATCGACCTCGGCAGCACGGTCACCGACAGCGGCTTCCGCGACACGTTGGAGAATGACACCCTCCACCTGATGGCCCGGGAGACCGGCGGGCAGTTCGTCCAGCACGAGAACAACCTCAAGACCGCCCTCAACCGGATCTCCACCGCCTCCGCGGTCGGCTACCGCCTCGGCTTCAACATGCCGAAGAACGCCAGGAAGGGCGACAACACGATCGACGTGAAGGTGCGCAACGTTCCCTCCGGCACGACCGTCTCGTTCCGCCACGGTTTCTCGACGACACCCGGCAAACCTCCGGCGAGCGACGGACTCCGGCTCGCCGACGTGATCCTCAACGACGTCCCGCAAAACGGCGTTGCCCCTCGGATCGCATTCGCCGAGCGGCCTTACGTGGAAGTCGTGGTGCCGGTGAAACCGCTTCTCGCCATGAACGGCGGCAAGGCCGTGAACGCGGACGTCATGTTCTACGTCTTCGACGCGAAGCACGCCGTCGTCGAGTTCAAGGAGAAGAAGCTCGTCATCCCGTCCGATGCGAAGCAGGACATCGGGTTCCGCGACGCGCTTCACCTTCCGCCGGGCGCGTCCTACACCGCGAAAGCGTTACTTCGCGCCGGCGACTCGCTCGGCTTCGCGAAACAGGATTTCGCGATCCCGAAGTAGCTATTGCTGCTGTTGCTGCCACGGCGGAAGGTTGGCGTTCCGCGAGTTGGTCGTGCTCTTCGACGATGTGTCGTCCGCCGAGACGAGCTCCTTGCGGATCGTGCCGAGGATGCGCTGGTCGGTCGCGCCCGCGAGATCGATCAGCTTCTGGCGGTCGTTGTAGCCGTTGAACGCGATCACGAAACGGTCGATGCGGAACGCCACGCAGCGGCCGAGGTACTTGTCCTCGCCGGTGAAATTGTCCTCGCCGAGGTTCGGGATCGGATCCATCAGCTTCCCGTTGCGGATGTAGACGAGCCGGTAGGCGTCGAGGATCTTCGCTGCCGTCTGTGCGTTCGCGGTGGGGACGATGAGGCCGTCGGCGACGGCGCCGTTGACGTTGAACGTCGCCTGAAACGAGTTGCCGAGGAACGGCTGCCCGAAGCCCGATCGCGCCGAATACCGCTCGCTGTTCGGGACGCGAAACGCAGTCGGCAGGAAGTTGAAGACGGCCGGTTTTCCGGCTGCCGGCGGCATGCGCTCGGCGACCAGTTGCGCGAGACGGAGCAGCGCCTGGTTGCCGTCGGGAGTGCCACCGCCGGTGATGCGGACGTAGAACGGCCCTCGCCAGATGTTGACCGAG
>DASXIH010000457.1:0-5777 GCA_036498125.1 Thermoanaerobaculia bacterium | reverse complement strand
GGTTGCCGAAGATACCTCGGTGCTCTCTCCTAAGGCGCGAGACACGAGAGGACGTGTGAGTCGGAGCCTCCTGCGTCGACGGCGAGGAGGGCGCCGAGGGTTTTGGCGATGTCGGTAGGGGCGGCGGTGGTCGTGTATGTGCCGGGGGTGATGCCGCGGCCGTAGAACATGACGGGGACGTGCATGTCGGCTTCGACCGGCTGTCCGTGCGTCGTGCCGGTGGGGCCGTAGTTCCAGATCCAGCCAGATTTGAGGGCGACGAGGACGTCGCCGGAACGGTCGGCTCGGAAGGCGTTGCGGATCGCGAGCTCGACGCCGGACGCCTGCGGGTTCGGGACATTCAGCTCGGAGCTCGTCCACGCGCCGGCGACGCCGGTCATCTTTCGCGCGGCATCGCGGATCGCGATCTTGGCCGCCTCGGGATCGAGTTTCAGTTCACGAACCCGGTTCCAGTTCAGATACAGCCCAGGCTCCTCGAACGTGAGAATGAGTCCCTGAGGATCGATCGCCTGGCGTTCGGCCGACTTCGCGTTCGCCATATTGAAGCGACCTGCGTCGCGGCCGAGGGTCTTCGCGACCTCGGGGATCGACTGCACGCCGTGATCCGACGTGAGCGCGACGGTGTAACGGTCGCCGTAGTGTTTGTCGAGAAAATCGAAGAAGGCGGCGAGGTCGCGGTCGGTGCGCACGATGTTGTCCGCCGCCTCGAGCGAGTCGGGGCCGTACGCGTGGCCGATGTAGTCGCTCGTCGACAGCCCGACGTAGAGGAGGAGCGGCTTCTCGCTCTCGAGTACGTGCTCCGCCAGCGAGATCACCAGGCCGTTTCCGTACGGCGAGGTCGTCAACGCGTTCACGCTCTTGATCGGATGCGGGAACTGCACGCCGAGCTCGTACGGATTGGTCTTGTACTTGCGCAGTTCCTGCGTGTCGTGCGTGATCTGCTGCAGATCGGCCGTGGGGATGAACGTCGTCTGCTCCCAGACCGTGTGCGAGTTCACGTACTCCGGCACGGTGGCGTTGTAGTCATTGATCACGGTGCGGTTCGCAGCGGAGTAGTACGTGCTGGTCGTGAAGCCCGGGATCTTCGCGTCGAACCAGTACGCCTCGGTGGCCTTGTGTCCGGTCATGAGGATTGCCGCGCGGTCCTTCAGCGCGATGCCCACCACCTTCGTGCCGGGGTACTTCTCCTGCGCGCGATCGCCGAGCGTGTCGCTGTCGAGGTTCACGGGCGAGAACGGCGGCGTGACGCGCGGGTCGGCGACGCAGTAGATGGTCTTGCGGGTGAAACGATCGAGCCAATTGTTCGAGACGATCCCGGTGCGTGACGGCGGATTCCCCGTCCCGATCGCCGCATGGCCCGGCCCGGTCTCCGTGATCGAGTACGAGTAACGCGCCTCGGTGAAGTTCGCGCCGTGCTTCAGGAAGCGGTTGAAGCCGTTCTCCGCGAAGTACGGAGCGAAACGGGGGAGGTAATAGTAGGGGAACTGGTCGATCGAGACCACGACGATGAGGTCCGGCCGTTCCGCCGCGAATGTGGTGGATGTGAAGACGAGGACGAGGACGAGGATGACGAGGCGTCTCATGACGACGGATCATGAAAAAAGAGGGCCACCTTGCGGTGGCCCTCTTCGTTTGAGGCGTGTGCGAAAAACTAGAACAGAAGCTTGAAGCCGATCTGGTAGGTGCGCGGATCGACCAGCGAGGAGTAGCCCTGGACCTGGCCGAACGTGTTCACGGCAGGCGTACCGTTCAGGAAGCGCGTGATCGTGTACTTGTCGGTCGACTGCGTGTAGGTCACGCGGAACGAGTCCTGGTTGGCGCCGATGACGTTGCCGATCTGCTGGTTGAAGATGTTGAAGCACTCGGCGAGCACCTGGATCTGCACGCCGTGCGTGACGTTGAACGTCTTGGTGAGGCGGATGTCGGCGTCCCACACGTTCGGCTGGCGGTAGGTGTTGCGGCTGATGAGGTGGCCACCCTGAGCGGCGAGGAAGTCGGAGAACTGCTGCTTGGTCATGCCGTTCGCGGCGGTGATGTCGATGATGTCGCCTGACGAATTGACGAAGACCGGCGTGAAGTTCGCCGCCTGGCTCGTCTGTGCCTGGCCGGTCAGCGAGTTCGCGCTGCAGCCGCTGCAGGTGAACGAGATGGCGTTCGTGTACGGGAACCCGGTCTGCCAGAACGCGATGCCCGACAGCATGAAGCCGCCCGGGAGGCGATACGTGTAGTCGCCGCTGATGCGGTGCGGCACGTCGTTGTCGCTGACGCCTTCGCTGAGCTTCGGATTGTTCGGGTCGATCAGGAAGGTGGTCGACGTCGAGCGGGTGTTCGTCTCTTCGTCGATCGAGGTCGAATGGGTGTAGCTGAGGTCCCACGAGATCTTCGAGTCGCCGAGGGCGAGCTTGTGGAACTCGATCGTCTGTCCGCGGTACCACGCATCTTCATTGCTCGTGATCTCGCGGATGATGCCCATGTCGGCATACGGACGGGCCGCGTTGCTGCTGCTGTTGTAGTCGTACACCGGCATGTTGCCGAGGGTGACGCCGGTCGGGACGAGGTTGATGTTCCTCGTTCCCTGAACGTGAGTCAGCTTCGAGTAGACGGCGCCGATGCTGGCGCTGTAGGTATTACCGAGCTGCTGTTCGAACTGCAGGTTCGAGCGCCACGCTTCCTGGGCCTGGTAGTTCGGTCCGATGGTGACGAGGTTGGCGCTGAGCGCCGCCTGCGAGAGGAACTGTTGCGGCGAGAGAAGCGTCGGGAATGCCGAGCAGGGGTGGTTCGCAGCGCTGCAGGTGAAGGTGCTGGTCACGAGCGCGCCGCTGATGCCCTGGATCGGCGAGGCGAGCAGGATGTCGGGCATGTACTCGAAGAACTTGCCGCTGCCGCCGCGGATGACCGAACGGCCGGTGCCGAAGACGTCATAGGCAAAACCGAGGCGAGGCGCGATGTTGTTGGAGTCGTTCTTGATCTGGGAGATGAACTCCGGATGCTGCGGGTATGCGTTGCCCGAAGGAATCGGCGTCTTCTCGTAGTCATAGCGGACACCGAGATCGAGGGTGAGCTTCTTTCCAACGTGGAACTCGTCGTTGGCGAAGACGCCCCAGAGGTTCGTGTCCCACGCGACGTCGCCGTTCGCGTTGCCCGCGAGCGGTCCGTACGCCTGCATCTGGGTGTTGACGGTGTTGGCGAGGAAGTTCGTCAGGTTCGTGAAGGTGAAGAACCCGTTCTGCACGTAGCGCGGGAACGAGTCGAACAGGTGGCGGTGCAGCACGTCGGCGCCGACCTTGATCTGGTGGCCTTTATACATGTAGTTGAACGTGTCGCGGAGCTGCCACTTCTTCTCGTCGGCCGTGTTCGGCGTCGTGTCGGCCGCGCCGAAAGTCTGGTTCACGCCGAAGTTGATTTGGAACTCCGTGCCGGTGGTCAACGCAGTGACCGGGCGCTGATCGCGCGCCTTCTGGCCGATGAACTGGTTGAACATGTTGTTCGAGAAGACCGAATCGCCCTCGACGACGACCTGGTAGAACTTGTCGATCTCCTGCGTCTGGTTCAGACCGAAGGTCGTGTTCGAGCCGCTGCCGGCGTTCGTGAACTTCATCGTGTTCGCGCGCGCGGACCAGTGGTTGCCGGAGGTGGCGTTCAGGTCGAACTTGGCGAGGAACGCGTTCTCATTGAACGTCTGGTTGTAGGCGAGACCGTTCGCGTACGGCTGGCCCACGATCGTCTGGATCTTGTCGAGGACCTGCTGCTGCTGCGCCGCGGTGAGCGCCCCGAACTGCGTGGAGGCGCGGAGGTCGTTGCCGATGATGACTGGGAGCTGCTGGCGCTGGCCGTCGCCGTTGAGGAAGTAGAACAGCTTGTCGTGGATGATCGGGCCGCCGACGGCGAAGCCCGGCTGCTTGGACGTCTTGGCCGAGAACGTGTCGGCGACCGTCCGGCCGTTGATCACGCTCGGGCGCGTGCCGGCCCAGTTCTTGTTGCGGGTGAAGTAGAAGAGCTCACCATCGACGCTGTTCGTGCCGCTCTTGGTGATGGCGTTGACGACCGCGCCGACGCCACGGCCGTACTCCGCGTCGTACTCGCTGCGGACGACCTGGAACTCCTTGATCGCGGCCTGCGAGTAGGTGAACGGCGCGCGGGTGCCGCCGGTCTGCTGGCCGAAGAAGTCGTTGTCGGAGTTCGCGCCGTCGATGTTGTAGTCGGTCGACAGCGGACGGGCGCCGCCAGCCGTCGGCTGGCCGTCGAACGAGCCGACCGAGATGCCCGGCGTCAGTGCGGTCAGCGACTTGAAGTCGCGCCCGATGATCGGCAGGTTCTCGATCTGCTGGTTCGTCACCGACGTCGTCAGGCCGGTCTTCTCCGGGTCGACGATCGGCGACGTGGCCGTGACCGTGATCGCCTCGGAAACCGACGGGGTCAATTTCAGATCGGTCTTGGTCATGTTGCCGAGGAGGACGGTGACCCTCGGAACGTGGGCGCCCCCCAGTCCTGAGAGCTCGGCGGCAACTTTGTAGTTGCCCGGCGGGAGGAGATTGAGGGAGTAGGTTCCGTCATTCTCCGTGACGTTGGAGCGAGTCAGGCCGGTATCGAGGTTGGTGGCGGTGACGGTGACGCCGGGCAGAGCAGCGCCGGTGTTATCCGTGACCTTTCCACCGATCGAGCCGGCCGTGACGTTGACTGACTGTGCGAACGCTGCAATCGGCATGAGCGCGCACAGGAGTCCCACGAACAGACTGCGGGTGAGTTTCATGAAAGCCTCCTGAGATTTCATCGGGGGTGAACCTGGGATTCTGGACGCGAAATGATAGACCAGTCGGATGGTGAACGTGTGCTGAAAATAGGGTTTCGCGTAAAAAGTTTCGGCAAGCCGGTCCGGCCGCCCGATGGAGGGTTCTGTCACTTATTTGAACCGTTCGGGCAGCGCGCGTACCGAACCCGGCAATACTTCGGGTATTCCATCTCGCGCGTTCTCCGTCTAATATTGGGGCTCCCATCTGAAAAGGAGACCGAGTATGACGAAGCGCCTTCGAGCGGTATCCCGTATCGCAGTGACCCTTTTTCTTGTCACCCCGCTGTCCCTGCTTGCCGGCGAGTCCCGAACCATCGCGCCTCGCGCAGGAGAGGGACCGACGGCCCCCGGCTTTCGCTACCAACTGCATGAGACGATCATCCCTGGCGATCTGCCGCACGTGATTCATTTCCTGCTCACGGATGAACGCGGGAAGATGGTCGTCGGAGACACCTTCACGGTGAAGTCGAGAAAGCAGATCGTCGACCCGGTCTTCTTGCTCTTCCGTGACGACCCGACCGCGTACGAGGCGGCTCGCGATCGTGCCCGCCAGATCGTCGTTTCGTTCGACGGCAGCGAACGCGAACGTTTGACCTTTGCCGAACTTCAACAGCGCGCGACGATCCCCGTGGCGGACGCACATCCCTTCTACGCCAACCCGAAGCCGCGTCTAAGAAAGTCAGCCGCGCCGAATCTTTCGGCGGAGTTGATGGCGAGGTTCCGTCCGACGACCTTCACCGAGTCGTGGACAGGCTGCAACGACGACGACTACTGCTACGCGCAGTGGGACTACTGCAACGCAAACTGTGCACCGTGGGATCCTTACAACCCTTGTGAGGCGTGCGACTCGAACCTCGAAGCCTGCACCGGCGGTGTGAAGACGGCCGAGTGGACGGATGACACGGTCACAAGCACGACCACCTACTCGCCCACGACCTACGCGTGCTATGGCGGCAGTATTCTGATCTTGTCGACCCAGCATCATCAC
>DASXIH010000456.1:0-8440 GCA_036498125.1 Thermoanaerobaculia bacterium | reverse complement strand
CCCGCCGCCGGCGACGCGGTCCCGTCCGCGCTAATATGGACGGCGTAGCAACCGCCGTTGTATCCGTACACGTCGTGGCTAGATCTCCGGTCCTCCCAGATGGCGACGAAGTCGTCGCCTGCCGAGGCGACCATGGGGAATATCTGGTCCCAGGCCGCGTCGGTCATGGCGCCCATCGGGACGGCGCGCCGCTCGGCGCCGAGCGTCAAACCGGTTGCGGGAACGGCAATGGCCGCAACGAGGAGCAGGGGGAGGAGGGGTCGCATCCGGGCAGGTATGGTGTCAGCTCTTCGCGAGCTTGCGGCGTCTCTGGTGGAGCCGGTCGATCAGCTTCGTGGTCGAGCGGACCTGCTCGAGGATCTTCTCTTCCAGGCCGGCGCCTTTGATCTTGAAGCTCTTCGCTTTCCGGAAGACGGCGCGCGCGCGGTCCTTCTCGCCGGACTCGAGGAGGGCCATGCCGAGGTGCATGAGGTTCGTGGCGGTGGGGCCGAGGTCGGCGGACTTCGAGAGGAAGTCGACGGCGTTGCCGAAATCGCGCTTCTTGAAGTAGACCCAGCCGAGGGCGGCGAGGGGGAACTGGCGGAGCTCTTTCGGCGAGTAGCGGAGCGCGAGCTGCGCGCTCTCGAGCGCCTCGTCGAGGTTCTCTTCCATCTCCGCGAGGTTGTACGCCTTCTCGTAGTAGGCGATCGCTTTCGCGTAGTTCGAGGTGTACTCGTGGAGCATCTCTTCGAGCGCGCGGTTCGCCTCTTTGTAGTCCCCCTCGGCGCGCAGCGCTTCGACGAGCGTGGTGTACGCGGCCGCCGCGACGACTTCGGTCGGACGATGTTTCAGTACGCGGCGTGACACCGTGATCGCTTCGGTGTTGAGGTCGAGGTGCGAGCAGAGGAGCGCGTACGGCATCAGGATGTTGACGTTCTCGGGATCGTCCTGCGACGCGCGGCGGTAGTGATCGAGGGCGTCTTTGTAGTTTCCCGCCGTGGCGAGCGCCTCGGCTTCGGACAGTTCGGCGGCCGCGGGACCTTCGACCGGAACGTGGCCCGAGATCCCTTCGTAGATCTTGACCGCCTGCTGGTACTCCATCTTGTTCGGATTGAGCTCCAGCGCTTCCTGGAAGCACTGTACCGCTTTGCGGTTCCAGTTGCGGTCGAGATAGCAGAGGCCGAGGTGGTAGATCGCCTCTTCGAAGTCGGGGTCGAGCTTGATCGCCTCCTGCAGCGACTTGATCGCGCGCTCCAGCTGGCCCTTCTCATAAAAGATGGTGCCGAGGAGGTAGTAGGCCTGCGGCAGCGGCTCGAGCTGCACCGCTTTCTCGAGGAACTTCTGCGCGCGGAGGAGCTTTCCCTTGCGCGCGTAGATGGCGCCGAGGGAGAAGTAGGGGAGGAACGATTCCTGGGAGATCTGGATGGCGCGGCGCAGCCAGCGCTCGGCGCCTTTCAGGTCCTGGCGCTCGTGGAGCAGCACGCCGTAGAAGACGGCGGCGTCGAAATGATCCGGCTGCACTTCGAGCGTCCGTTCGAGGTACGACTTCGCGCGGTCGAGGTTGCCGTCGTTGAAGAACATCTCGCCGAGGAAGAACGAGAGCTCGTAGTTGTCGCGGTCGAGCTTGAACGCCTCCTCGAGCGCCTTCATCCCGCGATCGGGATCGAAGGCGTCGAACGCGTTGTCGGATTCTTTGACGAACTGGTGGAAGCGGTCCTTCTTGTCGCCGCGGAAGAGGGAGACGATGCGGTCGCGGCGCTCGTTGAAGCGCTGCTTCTTTTCGAGCGCGAGCATCTGCTCGCCCATCTTCGACTCCCACAGCTCGACCAGCTCGTCAGGCGAGACGAGGTTCTTCTTCTCGAGGAGCTCCTTCGTGGAGAGGAGGCCGGTCTGGTTGATGAAGATGGCGCGCTCGTGCTTGCTGACGGCGTCGACGAGCGAACGGATGGTCTCTGCGGAACGCTTGACGATCTCTTCGAGCGCGGAGACGCGCTCCAGAAGGTGCTCGTCGAGCGATACGTCGTCCTCTTCTTCGTAGTCCTCGCTCTCATCCTCTTCGAACGAGTTGACGCCCGAGAGCACGAGGAGCTTGTTCTGACAGCGGGTGCAATACTCCCGCTCGTCGTCGTTGAAGGCACTGCAGGTCTGACAGAGCATGGTGGTTGGCGCGGATTAGAACATAACGATGCGGGCGGCCATTCTGGGGGCTAGTACTTGTAGAACCCTCGCTTCGTCTTCCTTCCCAGCCATCCCGCGTCGACCATCTTCACGAGCAGCGGGCACGGCCGGTATTTCGGATCGCCGAAGCCTTCTTCGAGCACGCGGAGGATCGCGAGGCAGACGTCGAGTCCGATGAAGTCGGCGAGGGTGAGCGGTCCCATCGGGTGATTCATCCCGAGCTTCATGACCCCGTCGATCGCTTCCGGTGTGGCGACGCCTTCGTACAGGGCGAAGATCGCCTCGTTGATCATCGGCATCAGGACGCGGTTCGAGATGAACCCGGGGTAGTCGTTCACTTCGATCGGCGTCTTCCCCATCCGCTTCGCGAGCTCCTCGACGACGCGGTAGGTCTCGTCGGACGTGGCGATGCCGCGGATGACTTCGACGAGCGTCATCACCGGCACCGGATTCATGAAGTGCATTCCGATGACTTTCTCGGGACGCTTCGTCGACGCAGCGATCTTGGTGATGGAGATCGAGGACGTGTTGCTCGACAGGATGCACTCCGGCTTCGTGAGGCCGTCGAGCTTCTGGAAGAGCGCCGTCTTCGCTGCGAGGTTCTCGATGATCGCCTCGACGACGAGGTCAGCCTCGGCCACGGCGGACATGTCGGGTGTCGCGTTGATGCGGCCGAGGACGGACTGCTTCTCGTCGGCTGTCATCTTTCCCTTGTCGACGCCGCGCTGGAGGTTCGCGGAGATGGTCGACATGGCGCGGTCGAGGGTGGGTGCATCGACGTCGATGAGGGTGGTCGGAAAGCCGCTCGCCGCGGCCGTGTGCGCGATGCCGTTGCCCATGGTCCCGGCACCGATCACGACGATTTTCTGCATCTCTCCCATAACGGCCGGAACATATCACTGGCATCCGGTTGCCGGATGCCGGATGCCGGGCGTAAGATCAGCGACCCGGAATCTGACGTCCAATGGCTAAGTGCTTCATGTGTGGTGCGGCGATCTCGCAAGGAATCCTTTGCGGGAACTGCGACAAGCCTCGCAAGACAAAGGCGGCGAAGCCGGTCGAAGCTGCGCCGGCCGAGAAGAAAGCCGCTCCCGCCCCTCAGGAGCGCGTGCACACGGCAACCGTCCCGATCGTCGAGATCGACCCGTTCCCGAAGGCGCCGGTCGTTCCGTTCCCGCTCGAGGCGGCGACTCCGGCGGTCACGAGCATCGTCAGCCTGATGATGGTTGCCGGAGTCCCGTCGATCCTCGTCGCTCCCGACCGCAGCGTGAAGTACGTCTCGGACGAGGCGAAGAAGCTCTTCGACGCGATGCAGGCAGACCTCGGCTCGCTGCAGACGATCGAGTCGCGCATCGGCATCCGCATCGGACCGCTCTCGACGCCCGCCACGGCCGGCCTCCGCATCCGCAACACGAACGTCCTCTACTCGCTCGTCCCGCTCTCCGGCGGCGCGAGCGGCGCGGTGCTCATCTTCCGCTACGCCGACGCGTCGGCGAACGCGCCGTTCTTCACGTACGTCCGCGAGACGATCCTCGGGCCGCTCCGCTCGCTTCGCGACTCGCTGATCGCGGCATCGCGCGCGCGCGGCGGCAACGATCCGTTCCTCGCCGACTCCGCGGCGACGATCGATCAGGTGCTGTCATCGCTGGAACTGGCGCCGGAAGTCGGCGATCCGTCGACGCAGACGCGCCAGATGCCGACGGTCACGGATCTCGTGCACCGCGTGGCCGACCGCTTCCGCACGTTCGCCGATCTGAAGGGCATCCAGCTGCAGATCGACGTACAGGAGCTCGACGAGCATTTCCGCGATTCCGAGCAACTCGTCGACGCGCTCAGCATCCTGATGGACAACGCGCTGCACTACGTCCCGGCCGGCGGGCAGGTGGTCATCGGCGTCCGCTGGATGGAGCACAAGAACAAGCCGCTGCTGCTGTTCTTCGTGATGGACAACGGGCCGCTGGTCCCCGAGCACCTGCGCGTTCCGATCTTCGAGCCTGATTTCGTCTGGAACCCGCAGTCGACCGAGCGCACGGGCCGCAGTCTGTTCAAGGCGCGCGAGTTCGCGGTCGCGCACTCGGGCTCGGTATGGGTGGAATCAAAGACCGGTAAAGCGTGTACGTTCTTCTTGCGCGTACGTCCCGACGGCGTCAACTAACTCAGGTTCCCTATGTCCCGGATCACTCTCGCTGCACTTCTGCTCGCGTTTGCAGCGCCGCTTTTCGCGGCCGATATCACTCCCGACACGGTCCTCTCCGAGATGAACGTCTATCGCGCGAAGGAGGGCCTCGCGCCGCTGCATTTCGACCAGCGCCTGGTGCTCGCCGCCGGCGACCGGATGCAGGACATGGAGGACCTCGCGTACTGGTCCCACGACGCACCGGACGGCCGCTCGCCCTTCACCTGGCTCAAGCCTCGCGGGTACGACTTCCGCTACGCCGGCGAGAACCTCGCCACCGGCTTCGAGACGGTCGAACTGCTCGTGCAGGGCTGGATGGAGTCTCCGGGCCACCGCGCGAACATCATGTCCGTCGACTACGACGACGTCGGCATCGCGGTGATCGACGGCTCGACCACCCACCGCGCGACGGGGAAGTCGATTGTGGTGATGTTCGGACGAAGGCGCTAGGACGTAGGGCGGCCTTCAGCCCGCCCGGGACGGGCTGAAGCCCGTCCTACGTTAAGCGACCCGCATCCCCGGATCGACGTCGCGTTTCCATCCCATCAGGCCGCCGATCAGGTTCTTCACGCGTGTGATTCCGTTCGCCTTGAGGAACTGCTGCACGTTGGCGCTGCGGGCGCCGCTGCGGCAGATGACGACGATGTCGCGGTCCTTCGGGAGGTCGGCGAGGCGCGAGGGGATCTGGCGCATCGGGATGTGGATCGAGTTGGAGAGGTGGCCGGTGTCCCACTCATGCGGCTCGCGGACGTCGAGGAGGTAGACGTCGTCGCCGTGCTCGAGCTGCTGGTGGAGTTGCTGTGCGTTGATGTCCATCGGGTTGCAGAATCCTTCGTAGTCGATGAGATGCGTCACGGGCGCGTGCGCGTGACAGTTCTTCGGGATCGTCAGCCGCCGGAATGACGCGGCGAGCGCGTCGTACATCAGAAGCTTCCCGATCAGCGGCTCGCCGATCCCGGTAAGCAGTTTGATCGCTTCCGTCGCCTGCAGCATTCCAATCACGCCCGGCAGCACGCCGAGCACCCCCGCCTCGGCGCAGCTTGGCACCAGGTGAGGCGGCGGCGGATCGGGATAGAGGCAGCGGTAGCACGGGCCGCGGTCGGCGTCGAAGACGGAGACCTGTCCTTCGAAGCGAAAGACCGAGCCGTAGACGTTCGGCTTGTGCAGGATCGTGCACGCGTCGTTGACGAGATAGCGCGTCGGGAAGTTGTCGGTGCCGTCGAGGACGACGTCGTAATCCTTCAGGATGCCGAGCGCGTTTTCGGACGTGAGCGCCGCGTCGTGCCGCTCGATCGTTGTACTCGGATTGATATCGAGCAGCCGCTCCTTCGCCGCCTCCAGCTTCGGACGGCCGACATCTTTCGCTCCGTAGAGCAGCTGCCGGTGCAGGTTCGTCTCGTCGACGACATCGAAGTCGACGAGCCCGATGCGCCCAACGCCCGCCGCCGCAAGGTACATCGCGATCGGACTACCGAGCCCGCCCGCGCCGATGACGACCGCCGAGCCGTTCTGGAGGCGCAGCTGGCCGGCTTCGCCGAGTTCGGGAAGGCGGACCTGACGCGCGTAACGGGGGAGCATGACCTAAGGCAGCAGCCGGGAAACGATTTCCTGGATCTTCTTCCCGTCCGCGCGGCCTTTGTACTGGGCGGTCGCTTCTTTCATGACTTTGCCCATGTCCTTCTTCGACTGGGCGCCGGTGGAGGCGATGATCTCGCGGACGCCGCTCTCGATCTCGGCGTCGCTCAGCTCCGGCGGGAGGTAGCCTTTGATGACGTCGATCTCGGACTGCTCCTTCGCCGCCAGCTCGGGACGGTTCGCCTTCTGGTACTGCTCGATCGAGTCGTGCCGCTGCTTGACCGCCTTGCGGAGGACGGTGAGCGCCTCTTCGTCGGAGAGCTCGTGGCCGGCGTTGATCTGCTCGTTCTTCATCGCCGACTGCACCATCCGGAGCGTCGAGGTCTTCTCTTTCTCCTGCGCCTTCATCGCGGCGGTGAGATCGGCGCGGATCTGTTCTGTCAGTTGACCCATGGTGAGCAGCATTCTATTCTCGGCCCCCAGTGCCAGTTGATTTCCCGGTAGACCTTCCGGCGCTCCTCCGCGAAACCGGCGCGCTGCTCAGCGGCCACTTTCGCCTCTCCTCCGGCCTGCACAGCCCGAATTACGTGCAGTGCGCGCTGCTGCTCGAGCACCCGAAGAACGCGAAGGCGCTCGGCGAGGCGCTGGGCGAGAAGATCCGCGGCTTCGGCGCGCGGAAGATCGTGGCTCCGGCGCTCGGCGGCGTGATCATCGGCTACACCGTGGCCGAGGCGCTGGGGATTCCGTTCGTCTTCACGGAGCGGAAAGAGGGCGCGATGACGCTGCGGCGCGGCTTCCGGCTGTCGGAGGGCGAACCGGTCGTCATCGTCGAGGACGTCGTGACCACCGGCAAGTCGACCCGCGAGACAGCGGACGTCATCGCGAAGCACGGCGGACGCGTCGCCGGATTCGCGTCGATCCTCAATCGCAGCGGGAAGGCGAATCCGTTCGATGCGCCGTACGAGTCGCTGATGTCGCTTGCGCTGGAGACATACGACGAGCGCGGCTGCCCGTTCTGCGCTTCAGGCGTGCCGATTGATTCTCCCGGTTCGAGACATGTCTGATTCGGTCGAGGTGATCGCGATTCACGGCAACGAGGCGGAGATCCGCCTCGGAGAGCGCACGCTCTTCGTTCCCTTCGCGATCATGGTCGACCGCACGGGCGACCGCATTCACTTCGCGCTCGACGGCGAGACATACCTCGTCGAGCTGGCGCAGAAGAGCGGGCGCAAGTCGGCGCGGCACCGCGACCACTCGCTCGAAGCGCCGATGCCCGGGGTCGTGCTCAAGCTCTACGTGGAATCGGGCGCTGTTGTAGAAAAGGGAGCGCCGCTTCTGATCCTCGAAGCGATGAAAATGGAGCACACCCTCACCGCCCCCCGCGCCGGTACCGTCGCCGCCGTGAATTGCAAGGAAGGCGAAATGGTTCAACCGGGTGTGGAGCTCGTGGTGATCGAATGAAGATCCAGGTCGATACCGTCAAGATCGTCGAAGTCGGCCCGCGGGACGGGCTGCAGAACGAAAAGGTCACCGTGCCGGCGGAGGTGAAGGTCGACTTCATCACGGCGCTGGCGGATGCGGGGCTGCGCGTCATCGAGGCGGGAGCGTTCGTCAGCCCGAAGTGGGTGCCGCAGATGGCCGACACGGCCGAGGTGTATCGCGACATCCCGAAGGATCCGGGCGTCGAGTTTCCGGTGCTCGTGCCGAACATGCGCGGCCTGGAACGCGCCATCGAAGCGGGCGTGAAGTCGATCGCGATCTTCACCGCGGCCTCGGAGACGTTCAATCAGCGCAACATCAACATGACGATCGACGGGTCGTTCGAGAACTACGCGCCGGTCGCGGCGCGGGCGCGCGCCGAGGGGATTCGGGTGCGCGGCTATGTCTCGACCGGCTTCGGCTGTCCGTACGAAGGCGACGTCGCGCCGGAGAAAGTGCTCGAGGTCTCGGCGCGGCTGCTCGATCTCGGCTGCTATGAAGTCTCGGTCGGCGACACGATCGGTGTCGGGACGCCGATGCAGGTGCAGGGCGTGATCGGGATGCTGCTCCAGGTGATCCCGGCGTCGCGTCTTGCGATGCACTTCCACGACACGCGCGGCACCGCGCTCGCGAACACGCTCGCCGCGCTCGAAATGGGCATCTCGACGTTCGACGCCTCTGCCGGTGGCCTCGGCGGCTGCCCCTACGCGCCCGGCGCCTCCGGCAATCTCGCGACCGAGGACCTCGTCTACATGCTGAACAGCATGGCGATCGAGACCGGCGTCAACCTCAATCGCCTCGTCCAGGCATCGACCAAGATCGCGCCGTATCTCGACCATCCGCTGCCCGGGAAATACCTGCAGGCGTGCCGTAAGCAGGCCGCGCCGGTGGCGAGTTCGGCCAGCGTGAACTGATTTTTTGCGGGCGGCAGGCGCGGGGGCTTGAAGTTCGAAGTTCGAGGTTCGAATGAAGAGGGAAGAGGTGAGCCTCGGTTTCTTCATTCTTCCCTCGAACCTCGAACCTCGAACCTCAAGCTCGCGTCTTTCAGATGCA
>DASXIH010000455.1:0-6885 GCA_036498125.1 Thermoanaerobaculia bacterium | reverse complement strand
ACTCAGGGTCGCTGTCTTCCGGGACCATGCTCAGGATCGGGCTCTGGGGCACCAAGCTTTCGTCGGCCTCGATCTCGATCGCGCCTTCAAACCTTACCCGTTTCTTTCCTCAGTCGCCGCGTCCACGCGGTGCCCCAGCTCGGGATGACACAGGTTGTGAATGAGCGCATCATCGTTCCGTTGATCGATTACCACACCAAGGGTGAGTGGCGGGGCGGCTGGTTTGTCGTTCCGTACGACGTGGCGTTCCGCGACATCGACTACTTCGGGCACGTCAACAACGCCATCTTCTTCTCCTACTTCGAGTGGGCGCGCACGCTGCTGTGGTTCGAGCTGATGGGCGGGCGCGATCCGCGCGACATCGGCTTCATCGTGGCGAGAGCCGAGTGCGACTTCCGCGCGCAGATCGGGATGGAGCCGATCGAGATCGCGGTGCGGGTCGCCGCGATGCGCACCACCTCCCTCGACTTCGCTTACGAGATCCGGAAGACCCGTGGCGGAGAGATTGCTGCCACCGGAAACGTCGTCGTCGTCATTTTCGACTGGAAAACGCGCTCGAAAACGCCGATCCCGGATCATTTGAGACGCAAAGTGGAGCGGCTCCCGGACAAAATTAGCTAAACTCTCGCCTTCCAAAAAGGTACGGGCGACGTGATCACCGGCTTCAATACCGACATTCGACACAACGAGAAGGTCTACCACATCCAGACCGAGGATAAGGGGCTGCAGAACCCCTATATCGAGTCGCTTGTGTACGTTGGCGGTGAGATCCTCGCCTCGAAGAAGACCTCGTACGCCGACCAGCTCAAGGCGGGCGGCGCGGACGAGAAGTGGATCGGCAACCTCATGGAGCAGCAGCACCGCACCATGATCGCGGCCATCAAGCGCGGCCGGTTCGACAGCCCGGCCGACGCCACAGCCGCCGCTGCCTCGACCACCGGCCAGATTCCGAAGCCGACGCTCTCGGCGCCGCTGCCCGAAGGTGCCGCGGGGGTCTCCGAGGAGCGGACGCTCGACCAGGTGATCATCGACTACCTCGCGTCGGAGGCCGAGAGCGAGCACCTCGAGCTCTCGTTGATGAACCAGGTCGACTTCGTTTCCGGCGCGCCGATCGAGTTGCGCGTCGCCACGAAGAAGAGCCTCTCCCAGTCGCCGATCGCCGCCGCCGCGATCGAGGTGAAAGTGATCTCGACCATCGAGCCGCCCCGCGTCGTCTTTCGCGGCAAAACGGCAGCCGACGGCACGGCCGTCGTCCGCTGCACGATCCCGTCGTTCGGCGAAGGGACCGCGGCCGTGATCATCTCCGCCCAAAGCGCGATCGGGAACGACGAGGTGAAGCAGCTGGTGAAGCGGAAGAAGTGACGGGTGACTAGTGACTGGTCATTAGTCACTAGTGACTAGTTACCAGTGACCGTTCTCGGCAGCGCGCGTGCATACTCGCGAATCCGATGTTCCGTTCTCGCTGGTCGCGCACGCTTGCGCTCCTGATCCTTCTCTTCGGCACGCTCTACGTCGTTGCGTCGCTCTACCTGCCGTCTTCGCGGCGGCTGGTGTTCGGAGTCGACAAACGGACGGGGAAGGTGCGGGTCGTCGAGTCGCACATCACGTTCCTTCCGCCGAATCAGTTCTATCGCCTGGAGTTCGACCGCCGCGGCGGATGGGCGCAAAAAGACGGCTTCGTCCGGATCGAGTCGGCCGAACAGATCCCGGTCACGATCGATTACCGGCTGCGTTTCGGCATCGCCGGCGACCGGCTGCCGGACGCCAGGACGCTCGTGCAGCAGGGGTGGAGCGCCTGGGTCGGGCGGCGGGTGGCCGAAGCGATGAACGCGGTGACGCAGCACGTCCCGATCGAGGAGCTGCTGGCGCCGAACTCCCGCTTCTACACGGAGCGCGATCCGCTGAAGCGCGCGGTGACCGCGTACCTCGCGCAGAGCGGGCTCAAGGTCACGGCGTTCGAGATTGCGCGCATCGAAGCCGATCACGACGCATTGCTGAAAGTGAAGCGCGCGCAGCTCCGGCGCGAGGCCCGCGGCGTCGCCGGGCGCGTCGCCATCTTTGCGATCGACGGCGCCGACTGGGAGCTCCTCTCCGAGCTGAGTGACGACGGCAACATTCCGAACCTGAAGGCGCTCTCGAAAGGCGGCGTCACCGGCTCGGTGCAGACGATCCAGCCGACCGTCTCGCCGATGCTTTGGACGACCGTGGCGACCGGCCTGCCGCCCGATCGCCACGGCGTGCTCGACTTCGTCGACCACAACCGCAATGCGCCGGTCGACGCGTACACCCGCCGCGCGCCGGCGGTCTGGGACATCGCTGAGGCGTTCGGCCGGCATTCGATGGTCGTGAACTGGTGGACCGCCTGGCCGCCAACCTCACCCGACACCTTCACGTACGACGTACCGATCGAGCTGCAGACGTCGGCGATCCAGCCGTCGAAGTACGAGCAGCGCGTCCAGCAGCTCGCGATCCCGCAGGACAAGATTGGCTACCAGCAGATCCGCCGATTCCTGACCGTCTCCGAGGCCGAATTCGATAAGGCGACCGACGAGCACGATCCGACGAACATCTTCCGGAACGTTCTCGCGAAGTCGTGGAGCGACCACCGCGCGGCGATCAACCTCTACAACGAACAGCAGCCGCTCGTCTTCATGATGTCGTACGACGGCACGGATGCCGTCAATCACCTCTTCGCGCCGTTCCACCCGCCGATGCGCGATGGCGTCAGCTCCGACGGCTACCGGAAGTACTGGGCCGCCGTGACGACGTACTACACCGAGGTCGACCGGATGATCGGCGAATGGATGCGGATCCTTCCCGCCGACACCACCGTCATCGTGATGTCGGCGTACGGCTTCCGGTGGGGGAAGAACCGGCCGTACTCGATCCCGAACGGCAGCGCGCTTTCGGATCATCGCAATCCGGGCGTCTTCATCGCGTACGGCAATCACGTCGTGCGCGGCGCCGGCGCGCATTCCGTGACGCTCTACGACATCACGCCGACCGTCCTCGCGATCCTCGGCCTGCCGCAGAGCGGCGACATGCCGGGGCATGTGCTCTCGTGGGCGTTCAACAACATCACGCCGGTGCAGACGGTGCGCGTCGTCAGCTACAGCGAGTTCATGGGCTCGCGGCCGTCGCGCCCCTCGGCGAGCATCGAGCCGAAGCGCTATCAGGCCGACCTGCAGGCGATCGGGCACCTCAGCGATCCGTCGCGCAACCTCACGCCGCAGTTCGAGGACGAAGACATGCAGACGGCGAACGACAACGCCACGCCGCTGCCGCCCGACGTCTGGGGACGTTACGCGTTCCTCAACAACAGCGGGATCGGGCTGCTGAAGCAGAAGAAGGTCGGCGACGCGATCGACGCGTTCACGCAGGCCTCGGAGCTGAATCCGCATCGCGCCGTGCCGCATCTGAATACGGCGATGGCGCTGCTCGAACGGCAGCAGTACACGAACGCCGACGCCGAGTTCCTCAAGGCGGTCGCCGCGGGCCTGCCGAACGGCGAGCAGTGGTTCGTCGACTACGCGGCCTGGTATCGCGACCACGACATGCCGACGCGCGCGATCGGGGTGCTCGCGAAAGGGAAGGAGCTCTTCCCGCAGTCGTTCACGATCGCCGCGAACCTCGGCGCCACGTTGCTGTCCTCCGACCGGTTCACCGAGGGCGTCCCCGAACTGGAGCGCGCGCTCGGCATCCAGCCGTCATCGACGCTCGCCCTCAACAACCTCGGGACGTTCTACGCGAGGCAGCACGACTACGGCCGTGCGCTCGACTTCTGGAACCGCTCCCTCGCGATCGACAGCCGCCAACCCGAGATCCGCGCAGCGATCGACGCCGCGCGGACCCGGTTGTAACTACCAGCGCCGCCGCTCTTTCGACCGTCCCTCTCCCCCCGGGAGAGGGTGGCGCGAAGCGCCGGGTGAGGGGCGTGCAGACCGCGAAGAGCGTGCTTCATGCGGACGCCCCGAAGCAGGTCGCCCTGAAGCATGCCGCCCCGAAGCAGGCCGCGCCTGAGACCGCGACGGCGCTTGCGGCCGCCAGGCCACCGGCTCCTTCTCTTCCGTGTAGTCGAAGTCGTCCACGCGCTTCCGCGGGATCCCGCGCGAGATGAACTTCTCGAGCGCGCGCAGCGCGGCGTGGTCTTCCGAGGTGACGAAACTGATCGCGTCGCCGACCGCCTGCGCACGGCCGGTGCGTCCGATGCGGTGCACGTAATCCTCGGGCTGCGGCGGGAAGTCGAAATTGATGACGTGCGAGATTCCCTCGACGTCGATGCCGCGCGCCGCGATGTCCGTCGCCACGAGCACGCGCACCGCGCCGCTCTTGAATCCGCGCAGCGCGAGCAGCCGCTGGCTCTGGCTGCGGTTCGAATGCAGCGTCGCCGTCGCGATGCCGCCCTGTTCGAGCTTTCGCGCGATCTTGTCGGCGCCGTGCTTCGTACGCGAGAAGACCAGCACGGAGTCCATCTTCGGATCGCGGAGCAGGTGCATCAGGAGGGCCGTCTTCCGGCTCTTCGGCACTTCGTAGACGAGCTGCGCGACCGATTCCGCGGGATTCGCGCGCTTGCCGATCTGCACGGTCTGCGGCTGCCGGAGGAACTCGGAGGTGAGCGCCTCGATCTCCTTCGACAGCGTCGCCGAGAAGAGGAGCGTCTGCCGGTCCTGCGGCAGCTTCTTCATGATCTGGCGGATCTGGGGGAGGAAACCCATGTCGAGCATCCGGTCCGCTTCGTCGAGCACGGCGACCTCGATGATCGAGAAGTCGACGTGGCCCTGGTTCATGAGGTCGATCAGGCGTCCCGGCGTGGCGATGACGATCTCGGTGCCGCCGCGAAGCGCGCGGATCTGCGGCTGCTCGCCGACGCCGCCGTAGACGGTGGCGCAGCGGAGGCGCGAGTGCTTCGCGTAGTTGCGTACGTTCTCTTCGATCTGGACGACGAGCTCGCGCGTCGGGGCAACGATGAGCGCGCGCATGCCGCGGCGCCCCATCTTCGCGCCGCGCGCGGAGAGGTGCTGCAGGATCGGGAGCACGAAGGCGGCCGTTTTCCCGGTGCCCGTCTGCGCGATGCCGATGACGTCGTGGCCCTGAAGAATGATGGGGATCGCCTTCGTCTGAATCGGCGTCGGCTCCGTGTAGCCGGCCTCGCGGACGGCTTTGGTGAGACTGCTGTTAAGTCCTAGTGCTGCAAAAGGCATATGCCAGCCCGAACCGTTGAGTGTGCGTGCGAATTTCGTTCCCATGGTAGACTCGTTTGCGCAACTGAGACTCAGTCTCAATTAAGCGCCTCAAATGTCAAAGCACTCCGCCGCCATCGCCAGGTTCTCCGACTTCCTGCAGCAGCAGGGGCTGAAGCTCACCACCGAGCGGGAAGCGCTGGTCCGCGAGATCTTCTCGATCCACTACCACTTCGAGGCCGACGAGCTGCTCTTCAAGATGAAGCAGAACAACGTCAAGATCTCGCGCGCGACGGTCTACCGCACGCTGGAGCTGCTCGTGAAGTCGGGCCTCGTCCGCCGCGTGCACCTCGGCGAGGACCACTACCACTACGAGCACGTCAGCGGGAACTCGCACCACGACCACCTGATCTGCACCACTTGCGGCACCGTCATCGAGTTCCATGACGAAGAGCTGGAGCGCCGCCAGCGCGAGATCTGCGAGCGCAAGAAGTTCACCCCCACGTTCCACAACCTCCAAATCCTCGGCCTCTGCGACGCCTGCCGCCGCAAAGGCGAACAGCCCGACGCCCCCGATCGCGTGAAGATGATCGGCCAGGGCGCCATGAACCTACGGAAGTGAACCCACACCCATGATCAACGCCCTCATCATCGTTTTCCGCGAAGGTTTCGAAGCGTTCCTGACGGTCGCCATCATCTTCGCCTACCTCCGCAAGACCGGCCGCGACTGGTTGCGTCCCACCGTCTACGCCGGCATCGTCGTCTCGGTCTTCGCCAGCTTCGGCCTCGGCTACTGGCTCCGCAACGTCAACAGCTCGATGTGGGAGGGCGTCCTCGGCATCGTCGCCGCGGTGCTCGTCGCGTCGTTCGTCATCCACATGTGGCGGCACGCGCCGACGATGAAGCGCGACATGGAGTCGAAGCTCGAGGTCTACACCTCCAACGCCTCCCGCTTCCTCGCCATCCTCGGCGTCTTCTTCTTCACGGTGCTGATGGTCACGCGCGAGGGGATGGAGACGGCGCTGATGCTGATCCAGGTCCGCGACCGCAATTTCATCCTCGGCTCGCTCCTCGGCATCGGCTGCGCCGCCGCGATGTCGTGGGCATGGGCGCATTTCGGCCACCGCATCAACATCCGCCGCTTCTTCCAGGTCACCGGGATCTTCCTCCTCCTCTTCACGGCACAGATCCTCTTCTACTCGATCCATGAGTTCTCCGAAGCCGAGATGCTCGGCAAGTGGAGCGAGAAGATTCACACGGCCACCGAACCGTTCTCGCCGGTCGGCGTGTACGGCAAGTGGTTCTCCGTGCTGATGGTCGGCCTCTGCGCCGTCTGGCTCATCGGCGCCACGCTGTTCGACCGCTCCCGCGTTACGACAACAGCTCCGGGATCTTCTCGATCAGGCGCTTGAGGCGGCGGAGGGTGCGGTCGCGGCCGAGGGCGACGGCGACGTCGAAAATCGGGGGAGAGGCGCCGCGGCCGGTGAGTGCGAGACGCATCGGGTGAATCAGTTTGCCGGCGCTGAGACCGCGTAATTCCGCAACACCGCGCAACGCCGCCTCGGTCGTCGTGATGTCGAACGGCTCGACCTCCGCCAGCGCGTTGTGCAATGCGGTCATCCGGTCGGCGAGATCGTCGCCTTTGACGTGCTTCTTCACCGCGTCCGGCTCGTAGTCGATCGACTCGTCGGGGACGAGGAACGGC
>DASXIH010000454.1:0-3014 GCA_036498125.1 Thermoanaerobaculia bacterium | reverse complement strand
ATCTCGCTCGCGTTCTGGGGCGGCGTTTGGGGCCTGATCCTCATCCCGGCGATCGCGAAGATCCGGAACGAGGCCGCCTACTGGATCGCCGCCATCATCTTCGGCGCCATCTTCCCAACGCTCGTCGCCGCCTACGTCATCGCACCGCTCAAGCACATCTCGATGCCCCACACGCCCTCCAACGTGATCCTCGGCCTCACCGTCAACGGCGCCTGGGGCCTCGGCACCGCGCTCTTCTTCCTCCTCTTCGCGCGCTCGCACTAACCCCGTCTGTCATCCTGAGCCGCAAAGACGGCGAAGGACCCCCTAAGGTAGAGCGAAGGAGGTCCTCCGCCGCGCTCCGCAGCTCCGCCAGCTCAGGGGCTGTGAAGAGATCTCGTTTCCGTCATCCTGAGCTTGGCGGAGCGGCGAAGCCGCGGAGCGCAGCGAAGGATCTCCGAATGCGCGGCGCTGGCTACAAGCAGCGTAGTTTGAGGTCCTTCGCCGTCCTCCCCCTTCGCTTCGCTCAGGGTTCGGCGGCTCAGGATGACGGAGAAAAACGCCCTACCGCGCTTGCCTGATCCCCCCGACGATGATGTGAACGTCGACCGAATCCTCGAGCGTGCCTGGGACGGCGCCCCAGCGCGCGCCGAGGACGCGGTAGTCGCGGCGGTTGATCGTGAACGCCGTCTCGAACGCGGCGAGCTTTCCGATCTTCGGGAGATCGCGGCGGCCGAGCTGCGAGACCGGGACGCGGATACGGTGCGTCGTTCCGTGAATCGTCAGATCGCCCGTCACGAACCAGCGGCCGCCCTCCTGATTCACCGAACGGCTGACGAATGAGAGCGTCGGATATCGCGCGACGTCGAGAAAGTCTTCGGACCGCAAGACCTTGTCGCGCGTGTCGTTCTTCGTGTCGATGCTCGGCGCCTGCACCGTGATCTCGATCCGCGACCGGTCCGGATGCGCGGGATCGAAATCGAGCGTCCCCGTGAACTCGCGGAAGATCCCTTCCTCCTTCATCACGCTCCACTTCACGATCGAGAACCGGATCGACGTATAGGTTGGCCGGACGAGGTAGCGCGTGACCTCGGCGTTCGCGGTCGTCGCGGCAAGCAGCAGGAGCAGAGCGAGCCGCTTCATCACTCGCCCTCCTTGCCGAGGTGAAAGTCGCGCGTGCAGTGCAGAACGCCTTTCACCGGAACGAGGCGGCAGATTGCCTGCCGCTGTTTCGTGCGCTGTTCGCGCGTCAGGAGCGGGTCGTCGGCGAAGTAGAGGATCGCGTAGTCGCGCGGGCCGTTCGGCGGGCGCAGCTCGAAGTGGATGTGTGCGGGGAGCGTTCGGCTCGGATACGGAGCGGGTCGGATCGTCTCGATCACATACGAGCCGTCGTCGGCCGTTCGAAGCGTCCCGCGCAGTCGAGGAGGTGCAGTGTCGCTGTACATCGCGCCGTCGGCGCGATACAGGCCGCGCGCGTCGGTGTGGTACGCGCGAATGTCGACGTGCGGCACGGGACGGCCGTTCGCGTCGAGCACCCGGCCGCTGACGACGATCCGAACGCCGGGCTCGCCCGGCGGCGCGATGACAAGATGAGACGGCGAGAAGAAGGTGAGGACGGTGAGGAGAAGAACGCTGTTCATGCGCTCAAGACGCCTTCTCCGCGACGGGCGTTAACGTGTTAACACGCTCCCTTCGGGATCCGTCTTTCGATGGTGGAGAGTGCCTTGCCGACCGATGCCGCGCTGGTGCGCGACGCGCAACGCGGCGACGTGCCGGCGTTCGAGTCGCTCTACACGCGCTATGCGCCGGTCGTCCACGGCATCCTTCTCGGCCGCCTCGCCGCGGGCGACGTCGACGACGTCGTGCAGGAGGTCTTCATCACGGCGTACCAGAAGCTACAGATGCTGCGCGAGCCGGCGGCGTTCGCCGGATGGATCGCTCGCATTGCGCGCAATCGCGCCGAGGATTCGCGGAGGAGCGTGCTGGAGCGGATGGAGATCGATCGAACGGTGGCGGAGCGCGCCAGCCAGGAGGACGCACTCGATGCGGCGCGCGCGCTCGCCGCGATCCGTGCGCTGCCGTGCGCGTATCGCGAGACGCTGATGTTCCGGCTCGTGGAGGGGATGTCGGCTGACGAGATCGCGCAGCGCACCGGCCTCACCTCCGGGTCCGTGCGCGTGAACCTCCATCGAGGAATGCGCCTCCTGCGCGAGAGGCTGGGAGTGATCGATGACTGACGAAGAACGTTTCGAGACGCTGCTCGCGCCGTACCGCGGCGCACATGCGATGCCCGACTTTCGCGCCGTGCAGCAGGAACCGCGTGTCCCGAGGCGCTGGCCGTATGCCGTGGCAGCGGCAGTCGTCATCGCGTTGCTCGTGCCGCGATCCCGCACGCTTCGCGACGGCGAGCTCGTACAGACGTCACGATTCACGACGCGCATCAAGGCGCCATCGATCGGCACGATCGACGTCGCGCCGCACACGACCCTGCGACTCGTCCAGAGCGGCGCGGGACGCTACCTGCTCGATCTCCGCGAAGGCTCGATCCACGCGAAGACGTCATCGCCGCCGGGAGTTTTCGTCGTCAACACGCCCAAAGCGATCGCCACCGACCTCGGATGCGAGTACACGCTATCGGTGCAGCCCTCGGGTGTTGGTGCGCTGCATGTCGAAACCGGATGGGTGGGCCTTCGCTACGGCTTCATGCAGTCGCTCGTCCCCGCGAACGCCCACGCGACGATCGATGCCGGCGGAAACCTCGGCCCTCCGATCTTCGACGACGCGCCATTTCGCGAAGACGCTCCGCTCGACACGATCCTCCGCGTGGCGCGGACGAAGGACGCCTTCACGCTGCTCAACCTGCTGCCGCGCGCGGCCAGCGCCGACCAACGCGTGCAAATCTACGATCGCCTCAACGCGCTCGTCCCCGCTCCGCCCGGTGTCACCCGCGAGACCGTGCGCGACCGCTGGTCATTCGGCACGGTCGACGCCTGGTGGCCGCCCGTCATGAAGGCGAGCGGCCTGACCGCGATCAA
>DASXIH010000453.1:0-1677 GCA_036498125.1 Thermoanaerobaculia bacterium | reverse complement strand
ATGCCCTACGCGGTCTGCCGGTCCGTCTTTGCACGTCGCAGGGGAAAGACTCGCTCGGATACGGCGGCGGAGCAATGGTCGGCCTCTCCAAGCGCGAGGAGATCGACGAGAACGGGACGGTCAAGGCGACTTGGCTCTATTCAGGTTCGGCGTACTTCCGCCACTTCGTCGATGCGAACCATGACGGGTTCGACGACGGAGACCTGAACCACAACGGCGTCTATGACCAGGGCGACGTTCCGATCTGCCGGACGCCGGTCGAGTTCCTCGCGACGATGCTCGATCCAAACGGCTTGCTCACGGTCGAATACCACAACGCGGCGTATGGACTCGGGTGGTACGGCGCGCCGTTCAGCCCCGACCCCGACCGTGCCGACACGATCCAGCGTCACGATGGAACGCAGTTCACGCGGTTCCTGTCGAGCGAGACGTACGCCGTCGACAACTCGCCGACGTCACCCTTCGTCACGAACCTCGGCGATGCGGTGCGCCGGATGTCCCGGACCTACCGCGACGACAACGAGACCGCGCCCGCGGCGACCAGGCTGCGCGCCAAGTACGCGATCTATGACGAGAGCGGGTACGACTGCAGCGGCGACGGGCTGCCGTCCGACTGCCGGGAGATCAATCTGCGCGAGACGTCCGAGCACACGCGTTACTACGACGACCCGGCAACCATCACGTTCGGCGCCACGATGACGAATCAGGTGCCGTTCACCGAGTCGGTCTTCTCCGACTTCGACGGCCTCGGCCACTTCCGGCAGACGAACACCTACGGAACGTTGAAGGCGGCGGCAAAGCTCCAGCGAAAGGCGAGCGACTTCGACGTTCGCGCCGAGTACACGTTCTTCAACCCCGCGGTCACGTGGCAGGCGGGGAGCAACAACCCGACCGGCATCCCGGACCGGCTCACGCCGTGGCTGATCGATCTGTCGAGCCGCAACATGATCGTCGAGAACGGCCGGATCGGCAGCACCCACACGCTGTTCGACTCCCTGCGCGGCTACAGCAAGGCGGTGCGCAAGCTCAAGGAGAGCACCCTCAACGCCGGCGTGGCGCTCATCCCTGACGCGAATGGCCAGACGGCGCCGCTCAAAGACGTCGACGTAGGCGACGGCGCGGACGATCTGCTGACGGTCTATACGCGCACCGGCCAGGTCTCGAGCGACGGGCCGTACGAAGTGACGGTCCGCGAGGACAGCTACGGCGGCGATGGCGGCGGCCTCTGCGCGTCGGCGAGCGGCGAATGCGCCTGGTCGGGAGGACAGCTCGTTGCGGGATCGGCGACCGCCGACTACTCCAGCGAGACGGCCTCGCGTTACGGCGGCGTCGCCTCGACGCTCTACCGCGGCTGCGGGAACGCGCCGTATGTCCACGTTTCGAGCGCCGCGATTGAACACGGCGCCGGCCTCCCAACCTCGGTGACAGACGCTTCAGGGCTGACGTCGAACTACACGTACGACTCCCTCGGCCGCGTTACGCTCGTCACGCCGCCCGGCGCGGCCACGCCGCAGGCGTACGGCTATCAGAGCAAGACCGGCACGGGCGGAATGAACTCGCTCCTGATCACGCGAAGCGGCGGCGCTTCCTCCACGTACGTCTACGACTACCTCGGCCGGCTGCTCACGACGACGCAGGACACGCCGGCCGGACCGGCCACGTCTTCGATCAGCTACA
>DASXIH010000452.1:0-1630 GCA_036498125.1 Thermoanaerobaculia bacterium | reverse complement strand
AACGCCTTCATGATGATCTCGTCGCCGTCGTGCAGGAATCGACGCTCCTCTCCAGTCGGAAGGACGATGGCCTCGGCGCCGCGTCGGGTGAGCTCGAGAAGGCAGCCCCGCGAGCCGGCCTCCGGTCCGGACACTGTGCCGCTCGCGAAAAGATCACCAGGCGCCATGTTGCAACCGCCGCTCGTGTGGTGGGTGAGCATCTGCGCCGGAGTCCAGTACATATCAGCGAGGGAGGCCGAGCTCAACCGCGAAGGCCGTAAATGGCCTTCACGCATCAGCATCGAGCGGATGTAGACCTCGATGGTGAGATCCAACCCGCCCTCGTTCTTGTCCTTTTCCGAGGAGAGATAGGCGAGCGGCTGTGGGTCGCCCGGCGGACGGAAGAAGGCCGGTGTGCGATACGGCTCGAGGGCTTCCCAGGTGACGACCCACGGGGAGATGCTCGTCGCAAAATTCTTGGAGAGAAAAGGTCCGAGCGGCTGGTATTCCCAGGACTGGATGTCCCGCGCCGACCAATCGTTGACGATGCAAATGCCGAAGATGTGATCTTCGGCCTCCTCGATGGGAACCGGCTGCCCCAGAGCGTTACCCTGCCCGACAAAGAACCCGACCTCGGCCTCGTAGTCGAGCATCTGCGACGGTCCGAACGTGGGAGTCTTCGACCCGGTGGCGAGGGTCTGCCCGTTTGGCCGCCGGACTTCACTGCCACTCAGAACGATCGACGACGCGCGTCCGTGATACCCGATCGGCACATACTTGTAGTTCGGGAAAAGCGGACTCTCCGGGCGGAAGAGCTTCCCGACGTTCGTCGCGTGATAGATCGACGCATAGAAATCCGTGTAATCGCCAATTCGAGTCGGCGAACGCATCTCGGCTTCCGACATCGGGACAAGCGCGCCCGGAGGAAGCGGATTGATCGCGCTGTCGTCACCCGGCGTTCCGGAAAGCAGCTGGCTCAGGCGCGACCGGAACTCGGACAGCGCGTCCCTCGGAGCCTGCATCAGCTCGTCCATCGTCGGGCGGTCGCAGAACCGCGCTACGTCGCGCGCCTTGCCCGTCCACAGATTCGCGCTCAGCGATTCGCCGATGTCGACGATCTGATCACCGATCGCGACGCCGACGCGACGCTCGGTTTCGCCTTTGCGGGAGAAAACACCGAACGGAAGATTCTGGATCGGAAAGTCCGAGTCGGCGGCATTCGCCGACTCCACCCACGACTTGAGCGTCGGATCGTGCGTTTCGTTCACTGATTCTTTGGTGGTGCCGCGTGGGCGAGACTCTCGATCTCGTCGACCGGCTCACGGAAGGAGCACGAGCCGAACGAGACAGCGAACTCCGCGCGCGACGCCTGAATCTGATCGACGTCGATGCGCTTGTCACGCCAACAGATCGCGTCACTCGTAAACAAGAACGCCAGCGGGTCCTCCTCCTGAAGAACGGCGAGCGCAGTATCGTTGGACTCGCCCGCGTAGACGACGGCGGCTGCCACGAACACGTTCAGAAATCCATACATCTTGCTAGTCGGTCCATCCGGCTCGTAGGTGAGTCTATATGAACCTCGAACTGGATGATGAAGTCCCGCCGTCGCCTTGAATGGGACTCGCTCCCGCCTGCAGGCCGAGATGAAGTC
>DASXIH010000451.1:0-1720 GCA_036498125.1 Thermoanaerobaculia bacterium | reverse complement strand
CTCCCGTCGCGCGGTTCCGGACTGTGGAAATGGGCTGATGCGGACCGAACGCGAAAGCTTCGCCATCCTCGATCGTGCGCTCGGCGCTGCCGGCACCGAGGCGGATGCGTCGTTCATTTCGGTCGACCAGAACATCTCGCGCTACGCGAACTCGAACGTGCACCAGAACATGTCGGAGGTGAGCGCCGGCCTCACGCTGCGGGTCGTCGTGAACGGCTCGATCGGCGTCGCCTCGACGACGTCGTTCGATGACGACGAGATCGGCCGTACCGCGGAGCTCGCGCGCGAGGCGGCGAAGCATTCGAGCCCTTTGCCGAACTTCTCCGGCCTGAACCGCGACAACACGCCGCTTCCGGACGTCGCCACGTTCGATGACCGCACGGCCGCCATCACGCCGGCGGACAAGGCGCGCGACCTCCGGACGATGTTCGACCGCGGCCGCGAACACGGCGTCGAGTTCGCGGGTGCGTACCTCACGTCGCGTGCCTCGGTCGCCTGCGCGAACACGCACGGCGTCCGCCGTTATGCGCCGCTGACCTTCGCCGATTCCACCGTGATCGCGCTCCATGCACGCGGCTCGGGCTACGCGACGCGCTGCGGTCGTCGGGCCTCCGAAGTCGACGTCCTCTCCCTCGGCGACGAAGCAACGACGAAGGCAACGCTGCGCCTCGACAACATCGAAGACATCGAGCCCGGCGCCTTCGACGTCATCCTCGAACCGCCCGCCCTCGGCGAGGTCTTCGAGTGGATGACGATGATCGCGTTCACCGGGCAGGCGTATGAGGACGGCTCGTCGTTTCTCGTCGACCGGATCGGCCACCGCATCGTGGGCGAAAACTTTACGGTCGCCGACGACGCGCTCGACCCTGCGTTTCTCCCCTTCCCGTTCGACCTCGAAGGCTACGCGAAGCGCCGCGTGCCGCTCATCGAGAACGGCGTCGCCCGCACTCCGATGGTCGACAAGGCGTACGCCGACCGCCTGCGGCTGGAGCCGACCGGCGGCACATGGCACCTCGGCGCCGCCGATCATGGTTCGTCGTTCCACGTCGCCATCGCCGGCGGCAACGCAACGCGCGAGGAGATGATCGCCTCGACGAAGCTCGGCATCTGGGTGACGCGCTTCAACTACGTCAACGGCCTGCTGGAGCCGAAGAGCGCCCTGATGACCGGGACCACGCGCGACGGCACGTTCCTGATCCGCGACGGGGAGGTCGCCGCACGCCTCCCGAACCTCCGCTGGACGCAGTCGATGGTCGAGGCGCTCTCCAACATCGAGTCGCTCACGCGGGAGCGCCGGCGGGTCGCTACCTGGTACAACATGTTCGGCGGGACGATCGCTCCGACGATGAAAATCCGAGGTTGGCACTTCACAGGCAAGTCGGTTTAAGGGAATGGCGCAGTACATCATCCGACGCCTGTTGCAGCTGATTCCGATCACCCTCGGAATCCTGACGCTGATCTTCTCGCTCATTCACATGATTCCAGGCGATCCGGCGGTGCAAATCGCCGGTGAAGGGGCGCGGCCGGCGGACGTGATCGCGATCCGGAAGGCGCTCGGGCTCGACCAGCCGCTGTGGTCGCAGTACGTGCACTACCTCGGCCGCCTCGCACATGGCGACCTCGGCGTCTCGTTCCGCACGAGCACGCCAGTCGCGCAGGAGATCATGCACCGCTACCCCGCCACGATCGAGCTCGCGTTCGGCGCGATGTTCGTCGCAAT
>DASXIH010000450.1:0-4991 GCA_036498125.1 Thermoanaerobaculia bacterium | reverse complement strand
CCGGCGAAAGGCACTTACCGCATCGCGACGACGGAGTACCTGGCAAACGTCAGCGTCTACAAACGCTTCTTCACTGCGCCCGTCGAGAAAAGCGGTCTCCGCGTTCGCGACGAAGTCCGCAAATGGATCACAACCAACCCTTCTCCCTAGCGATGCGCGCCGCCTCGATGCGGTTCGCCGCTCCGAGCTTGCTGATCGCCTCCGATAAATAGTTGCGAACCGTCCCTTCCGACAACCGTAGCGAGGTGGCGATGTCGGCGCTCGTCTGGCCGTCACCCGCCATCCGCAAGACCTGCCGCTCGCGGTCGGTCAGCGGATCGGGCTCGCTCCACGCCTCCGCCGCGAGCTCAGGGTCGATCGCGCGTCCACCCTGGTGGACGAGCCGCACGGCATTCGCGAGCCGCTCGGCCGGCGAATCCTTCAGCAGATATCCGTTCGCCCCGGCGTCGAGTGCGCGCCTCAGGTATCCAGCGCGCGCGAACGTGGTGAGGATGATGACGCGCGTGCCGGGCGCCTGTTTGCGAACCGCCGCGGCCAACTCGAGGCCGGTCATCTTCGGCATCTCGATGTCGGTGAGGAGGACGTCGGGTTTCGTTTCCATACACAGCGTCAGCGCCATTTCGCCGTCAGCGGCCCGGCCGACGACGTCGAAGTCGCCTTCGATCTCCAGGAGTGCCGCGAGTGCGCCGAGAACCATCGCCTGGTCCTCGGCGATCACGACGCGGATCACGCAGACCGCTCCTCGAGCCGCTCGCCGGATGGGAGGACGATCGATAACCGCGTCCCGGCACTTCGGTCGAGCGTCAGCGTTCCGCCGAGCGACATCACCCGTTCGCGCATTCCCCACAAGCCGTTCCCGAACGTGAGCGAGCCGCCGCGTCCGTCGTCGGCGATCGTGAGGTGATCGCCGTCGCCGCCTCTCGACAGCGCGATCGTGCAATGCCGTGCGTGGGCGTGACGGATGATGTTCGTGACGCCCTCGCGAATGGCGAGAGCGAGCACGGCTTCGTGCGCGGGCGCGAGCGTCAGTTCTTCGACATTCGTTTCGAGAACCACGTTTGCGGCCTTGAGCGCGTCACGTGCTCGAACGATCTCGCCTGTCATCCCGCCCGATCGGAAACCTCCGACCGCGGCGCGGACTTCCGCGAGCGCGTCGCGCGAGATCCGCTCCACGTCCCGGATTTCATTGCGGGCCCGTTCGATATCGCGATCGGCGAGCTTGGACGCCAGCTCCGATTTCAGGACGATCAACGAAAGCGTGTGGCCAAGGAGGTCGTGGAGATCGCGGCCGATGCGCTCACGTTCCGCGACCTTCGCGAGGTGTTCGATCTCATCATGAGCGAGGCGGAGCCGTGCCGTGGCGCGGTGCGCTTCCTCGTAGTGCATGTTGATGGCGCCGATGAGGAGCGTGAAGACCAACGGCCAGACGGCCGCAAACGGATGCATGCGGAGCGCAACCGACTCGATGACGACGACGGCCTCGATGACCCAGATCGCCGTCCACGCCTTCCGCGGACTCCCGATCGACGGCGCGAACGCGGCGGCGTAAACGAAAAAGGTGCCGGCTCCCGCATTGAACGGGTAATAGACGACGCCCAGCAGCGTGATCGCCGCGATGATGAACGCCAGGTCGCGGCCGCGGACCCACCACCCGCGAAAGTAGAGGGCGAAGAAGACCAGCGTCCCAACGGCCGTCGCGATCCACACCGCCGTGCTGGCATGCGCAGCGGCGGGATAGATGAAGAAGAACGCGAGATAAATCGTCCACGCGTACGGTGTCCAGCCGTGTTCGTCCTGCGGTATGAGTCGCATCTCTATCCGTACATTTTCCCTTCATCGCGCCGATATCCGAAATACGCGGCGGCGACGAAGACGAGCGTCGTGATGGCGAGCACAAAGACGTGTTGCGCCGTCTTTCCGTCGCCGGACGCAGCGATCGACCCCAGCGCGAGCTGGGAGAGGTGGAACGCCGGCAGCGCCAGCGCCATCTTCTGAATGAACTTCGGCAGCGCGAAAATCGGGATCCACAGCCCCGAAAGGAACGACATCGGCATGAAGACGAGGTTGACGATCGGCGCGGCTGAGGTCGGACCTGCGAAGTAGCCGATCGCGAGACCGAGGGCCGAGAACGTCACGGCTCCGGCCATCAGGATGCCGAACATCGCCGCCGCCGGTCCGAGCGGCATGGTCACGCCGCCCATCGTGTAGCCGAGGATGTAAAGCAGCGTCACGACCGTCGCGCTGAAGATCACCGCCATCGACATCTTGGCCACGAAATAGGCACCGATCGGCATCGGCGACGTTCTCTTCACCTCCAGCCAGCCATATCCGCGCTCCATCGCGACGGTCACCGCGAAGCCGAACAGCGACGCCCCCATCACCCCGAACGTGCCGTACGTGGCGAGCATGTACTTCGCCATCGTCACGCCGCCGTGCTGCTGCTTCCCGAACGCGACGCCGAAGAAGATGTAGAAGATCGTCGGGAACGTGATCGTCGGGATCGCATACGCCGGCGTCCGGAGCACCTTGAGGAATTCGTACTTGATTTCGAGCAGATAGACGCGAATTTTCTTCATCGTTCACTCCCTGTCAGCGCGAGAAATGCCTCTTCGAGTCCTGCGTTCGTGATTTCGATGCCGGCGAGGTTCGGATCGCGCGTCAGCAGCTCGCGGATGACGACGTCGCTGGCCGGTGTTCCGATGAGCAGCGCCTCTCCGTCCGTATCCACCGATACGACGAAGGGAAGCGCCCGAACGACGTCCGCCGGCAACGAGGTACGACAGCGGATCCGTTTTCCCGCCGCCTGCTGTTTGATCTCGCTCGTCGTCCCCTCGGCGATGATCGTCCCGCGGTCGATGACGATGACGCGGTCCGCCAGCGCGTCCGCCTCCTCGAGGTAGTGCGTCGTGAGGAGCACGGACTTCCGGCGGGCAAGAAGCGCGCGGATCTGCGTCCACAAACCGCGCCGGGCCTCGATGTCGAGGCCGACCGTCGGCTCGTCGAGGATGAGCAGGTCGGGATCGCCGCAGATGGCGAGGGCGAAGAGGAGCCGCTGGCGCTGGCCTCCGGAGAGATCGCCGAACTTGCGCTCCTCGACGCCGTGCAGTCCCGCGGCTTCGATGACGTCGCGGTACGGCATCGGGGCCGGGTAGTAGCTGGAAAAGAGGTCGATGTGCTCGCGCACGCGCAGCGTCTCGGGAACGCGGGCAATCTGCAGCATGGCGCCGGTGCGGGAGCGATTCGCGGCATCGCGCGGGTTCTCTCCGAAAACGCGCGCCACGCCGCTCGTCGGCGAGAGAAGCCCGAGGAGAAGTTTGACGGCCGTCGTCTTGCCGGCGCCGTTGGGTCCCAGGAGCGCCACCAGCTCGCCGGGCTCGATCGAGAAGGAGACGTCGCGGAGCGCAGGAATGCTTCCGTAACTCTTGGAGACGCCTGCGAGCATCGCGGGAGCGGGATGATCGACGGCGTCGCGTAGCGTTGTGTTCTTCATGCGCTACACGATCGGTCTTTTGATGTCAGCAGAGCAGTGCCGGATGTCAGGGCGGCGACCATGACTTCTGTCATGTGCCGGACATTGATACGATCCGCGCCATGACGTGGATCGGGAGTTTCTACCGCTCTGCCATCGGCAAGAAGGCGGTCATGGCAGTGACCGGCGTGCTGATGTTCGGCTGGATCGTTGGCCACATGCTCGGCAACCTGAAGATTTTTCTCGGCGCCGAGCATCTGAATACCTACGCCTCATGGCTGCGGACGATGGGTGCGCCGGCGATGCCGAACAGCGCGCTGCTGTGGGTCGTACGGGTCGTGATGGTCGTCGCGCTCTGGCTGCACATCCAGGCGGCGACGCAGCTCACGCTGATGAACCGCGCCGCGCGCCCCTCGGCGTATCGCGTCCGCGACTACGAGGCCGCTTCGTACGCGTCGCGGACCATGCGCTGGGGCGGCGTCATCATCCTGCTGTTCATCATCTACCACCTGCTGCACCTCACGTTCGGCGCGCACGTGACGCCGTCGAACGTGGAGTTCATCAAAGGCGACGTCTACCACAACGTGGTCGCCGGCTTTCAGGTGTGGTGGATCGCGGCGATCTACATCATCGCGAACCTCGCACTCGGCCTGCACCTCTACCACGGCCTCTGGTCGATGTTTAACTCCCTCGGCCTGAATCATCAGCGCTTCAACCTCTGGCGCCGCTACTTCGCCGTCGCCTTCGCCGTGATCATCACGGTGGGCAACATCTCGATGCCGGTGGCGGTGCTCGCCGGAATCCTTCATTAGGACGATTTGATGGAACTCGACAGCAAGATTCCTCCCGGACCGCTGGCGCAGAAGTGGGCGTACGCGAAATCCCACTGCAAGCTGGTCAACCCGGCGAACAAGCGGAAGTACGACATCATCGTGGTCGGGGCTGGTCTCGCGGGCGCATCGGCCGCGGCAACCCTCGGCGAGCTCGGTTATCGCGTCAAGTGCTTCGTCTACCACGACTCCCCGCGGCGCGCGCACTCGATCGCGGCGCAGGGCGGCATCAACGCGGCGAAGAATTACCAGAACGACGGCGACTCGGTCTTCCGTCTCTTCTACGACACCATCAAAGGCGGCGACTACCGGTCGCGCGAGGCGAACGTCCATCGCCTGGCCGAGCTCTCGGTCGACATTATCGACCAGGCGGTCGCCCAGGGCGTGCCGTTCGCGCGCGAGTACGGCGGGCTCCTCGAGAACCGCTCGTTCGGCGGCGCACAGGTGTCGCGGACGTTTTATGCACGCGGCCAGACCGGCCAGCAGCTCCTGCTCGGCGCCTACCAGTCGTTGATGCGCCAGGTGCACGACAAGAGCGTGCGGATGTTCGCGCGCCGCGAGATGCTCGACCTGGTGATCGTCAACGGCCAGGCGCGCGGCATCATCGCCCGCAATCTGACGACCGGCGAGATCGAGCGGTACGCCGCCGACGCGGTGATCCTGGCGACCGGCGGCTACGGCACCGTCTACTA
>DASXIH010000449.1:0-2628 GCA_036498125.1 Thermoanaerobaculia bacterium | reverse complement strand
GAGGAGCGTTAGGAACAACAGCCCGCCGAGCCATTTTCCGTTGCGCGCCGCCATTTGGCCGCATGTTACAGGATGGATGAGGTTGGATCGGACTGCGTATCAGCGGGCGTGAATGCCCTGTTCCTCGCTGTCCTTCTCAGCGTCGCCGGCCCTGAAGTCACGATCCCTGTCAACGACCTCGGCGACCTGGCGCTCGTCCCGGTACGCGGCGGTTTCGTCATCGCGTGGTCCGACGGACCGCGGATCTACACCGAGCACCTCGACGCGAACCTGCAGCCGTCCGCGCCGTTCAGTTTCCCGATCGTCGTTCCGGCGCCGGTGACCTCGCTGGCGCTGGCGAGCAACGGTACGAGCGTTCTCGACACCTGGCACGAGCTGCGCGGCGTGAATAGCGACGCACAGTATGCGGCGATCCTCGACGTCGACGCGCAGTCGATGCTCGCCGGACCGCTCTTCATGGAGATGGGAGCGCAGCCGGCCGCGGCCGGCGTGAAGAACGGCAAATACCGCGTCCTCGCCGCCGCGCAGGTCTGGACGCTCAACGACCACCTCGGCATCGAGTCCGTCGAGGTTTTGCCCGACATGGTTGCCGGGGCGTTCTCCGCGGCGGGTGAGGCGGGCGTTGCGAACAGGAAGACGACCACCCACTGCACGTCGGGCGGATTCGGCATGCCTTGGCAGGCGTGCGACTACGACGAGACGGTCACGTTCACCGCGCCCGCCGGCCGGTCGGGCTTCGGCTATCAGTGGCATACCTTTTCGTATGTCTTGCAGCCGGGCGGCAGCAACCCGACCGATCCGGTTCTCCATGCGCCGCTGATCGGCGCGAACGGCGATGGCTTCGTCGGCGTTGTGGCGACTTCCGCCGGCTCGAGCGTCTGCGAGGTGCGCGACGGCGGACGGACGTGGACGATCCCGCGCGACGTGCTCGCGATCGCAGGCAACGGCGCCGCCGTGCTGGCCGTCTGGCGCGACTCGGGACTGCGCGCGATGTTCCTCGACGGCGAGACGTTCACGCTCTCCGACGATGGCGACGTCCCGAAGATCGTCCCGGCCGGCTCGAACGCGCTCGTCGTCCTCTACCACCGCGGCTCTTCGCTCGTGGCGCGGAAAGTGAGCGTGCAGGCCCCGCGTGGCCGGGCCGTGCGATAGGTTTTGGAAAACGGCCCATTTCTTGTTACGGTGCGCCGTCATGAAGCACGCCGCCCACACCGCGCTCATCCTTCTCGCTTCGTTGCTCGTCGCCGGCGCCGCCTTTGCCGGCCCCGTGAGCACCGATTACTTCACGGTCAACCTTCCCGACGCCTACGCCGCGCCGGTCATGAGCACCGCGACGCAGAACGGCATCATCACCAGCACCTGGATCGCGAAAGCGCCGACCGGCGAAGCGGTCGTGATCTCCATGAGCAAGATGCCCGGCAAGATCGAAGATCCCACGAAGCTGATGGACAGCACGCGCGACTCGCTTCTCAAGAGCGTGAAGGGCACCCTCGACAGCGAGCAGCCGCTCGTCGGCACGCTCCCCGGCCGCGACCTCCTCTTCAAGAGCGGGACCGCGTTCCTCCACTCCCGGCTCATCGTGAGCGGAGACCGGCTCTACCAGTTCCTCTACGTCGGTCGCACCCAGGCAGAGCGCGACGCCCCCGCCGTGGCGCAGATGTTCGACTCGTTCAAGGTCGTGACGACGACGGTGACGACCACGACGATGTCGTCAACTTCGACGACGTCAACGATGACGACCACGACGACCGCTCCGGCACCGGTTCCGCCGCCGAAGTAACGCGCACAAAACAAAAGCGCCGGCAGGATTGCCGGCGCCACACTTGTTCGATGTCGTTGGTGACTACTGCGCGGTGAGCAGTTTCTGGAGGACGGAGACGGCGGAGTCGTGCGAGAGCTTGTCGCTGAGCGCCAGGGTTCGGACAGTCGACCAGTTGCCGTTCGTGTACATCAGATAGTCGATCGTGTTCGGCTTCTGGCCGTCGTAGTACATCGCGACGCTGTCGCCGTTGAGGAGCGTATCGACCGGCGTGCTGCTCATGAGGTTCGCCGATGGGGCGGGGACGCTGCCGCCAGTGCGGCCGATTGGAACACGGAGGCGGCCGCCCTTGATGGTTGGCTGGATGTTGACGCGGCGGATCGTGACGAAGTTCATGTCGCCGAAGAGCACGTCGACCGAGTCGTGCGTGCGCGTTTCGGTGACGCTCGGATGGCGAAGCAGTTCGCGCGAGGCGTTGGTGCTCGCTGACGGTGCGTAGCCGGCGCCGTTCACGAATTCGCCGAGGTCCTGGACGTGAGTCGCAACCGCGGCGCCCTTGTCGACCGTGATCATCGCGTAGCGGGCCCACTCGGCGCCGCCGTTGTCTTCCCACCACACCGCGTGAACGGTCGTCTCGGGAACGGTTGTCGTCGTGCCGTCGTCGTTCATCTGCTGCGATGTGCGAGTGATGGCGATGCGGAGGTTCTGGCGGGCCGCCCAATGCGCGCTGTCGAGCGAGGTGGCGGCGTTGAAGTTGCCGTTTTTATAGGAGCAGAAATCGAGCTCCGTGTTCAGGAACGTGCTGGTTGCCGCTTCCCAGAAGACGAACAGCGTCTTGCTCGGAGCGTCGTACGCGAGCGCCGGATAGA
>DASXIH010000448.1:0-5546 GCA_036498125.1 Thermoanaerobaculia bacterium | reverse complement strand
CGCTGGCTCGTAGCAGTGTGTCGCTCCCTCGCTGCACGTGCAACGCTGCCTCGTGGCGGTGCTTCGCAGCACCGCTGCACATGCAACGCTCCCGCGAAGCATTGCTCCGCCGCCGCGAAACACTGTTACGCCGTTCGCGCGGACGTGCCTCGCCGCTGGGACACTTGCCGCAAGCACTCGGGGGACGTGAGTGGGCGCGGCGAGACGTTGCTGCACATCCCGCGTGGACGTGCGTCAAGGCAGCGAGGCATTGCTACAAGTCCTAAGATGCTTGCATGCTGCGGAGCGTAGCGGCGTCGCTTCGGGACGTTTACGGTGATCTCGAGCCCGGGATCACTGATCCGTTCGAGATGGTGCTTCTCGAGAACGCCGCGTATCTCGTTGATGACGCTCGACGCACCGCCACCTTTCGCGCGCTGAAGCGAGCCATCGGCACGTCGCCTGAGGCCATCCTGAGGCACAGCGAAGCCGAGATCGCCGAGATCATTGCAGGGGGCGGGATGAAGCCGGAGCACCGGGCGGGGAAGGTGCTCGAATCCGCCCGAGTAGCCCAGCGGATCGGCCTTGCGCGCCTGCGAGAGGCGGTGCGCAGCGACCCGGAGGTTGCGAAGAAGCTGCTCCGTGAGTTCCCCTCGGTCGGCGAGCCATACGCCGACCGGATCCTTCTGATTGCTGGCGGCCACCCGAGGATCGCTCCCGACTCGAACGCCCTCCGCGTCCTCTGCCGCCTCGGATTCGTGGAAGAGGCGAAGAGCTACTCGACGACGTATCGCAAAGCCGCCACGAAAGCCGCCTCCGAGGTGACGGATGCGGACACGGCGCGCACGCTCCATCTGCTGTTGCGCCGCCACGGACAGGAGGTCTGCAAGGCCTCCGAACCGCGCTGCGGTCTTTGCCCCCTACGCGAGACGTGCGACTGGTATCTCAGCGCCGGTGAACCGATCGGCCAGTTGCTTCCCGTCCAGTAGGCGTGCGACCCTACGGGCATCCTGTTAGAGATCGTCGAGCGGTTCACCAGTATCGGTGAGGCGGAGGCTGCGGTCTCTGCGCTCGATGCCGGAGGCATCGAGGTCGCGCTGTTCGACGACGCGTTCATCGGGATCAATTGGCTCAACTCGAACGCCCAGGGTGGGGTGAAAGTCGTCATTCGCGAGGACGACTACGACGCCGCGGCGGACATTCTCGACTTTCCGGCCGAGGAGACCGAGGCGCCGGCGGAGGCCGAAGAGCGGGCAGAGAAGAAGAGCGAAAGAGCTGTATTGCCTCACTGTCCTTCGTGCGGTCTCACGACGATTGGCAAGATCCCCAAGCTTCGAATCTTCGGAGGCCTCGCAGTGATGTTGTACGGCGTCGGTCTCGCCGTAGGCCAAACTTCTCTCGCCCTCGGCGCTTTGGCGGTCGCCGGCCTAGTGCTCATGGCGACGCCGTCACACCGCTGTTCGACCTGCGGCAAGACGTTCTCGGCGGAAAGCAGAAACGTCGACGAGTCACCGCTGCCGCAAGACTTGATCGAAGAGCAGTGTCCTCACTGCGGCTCGACCGAGATTCATCGCTTGTACCATCGGCGGCTCAAAGTGCTGACGATGTTCGCATTGCTCACCGTACTCGTCGTGCCGTTGTCGTTGTTCCCCAAATACGTCTGCGACAACTGCGGCCGCAAGTCTTAACTAAGCCGCGCCGATCTGCAGCCGCCGCACGGTATCCGTCACGGCGGACGGCGCGAACGGCTTGCGGAGGAACTCCGCGGCGCCGGCGTTTTTTAGCGGGGCCACCTCGGTCTCCTCGGTCATGATGACGACGGGGACGCGGGAGAGGCGGTCGTCTTCGCGGAGGATGCGGAGGAAGCCGATGCCGTCGACGTAGCGGGCGTCGCCGGGGGTCGTGTCAGCGTCGTCGAGGACGATGCCGACGCCGCCTTTGATCTCGGCGTCGAGGAGGATCAGTGAGGGGCTCTGTTCGAACGCGAGGTTCACCGCCTCCTCGGCGTTCGACGTCGCGACGACCCGGTAGCCGTCGGTCTCGAGGACGCTGCGCAGCAGCGCCATCGTCTGGGGGTCTTCGTCGGCGACGAGGATCGTGATCCTGGACGAGCTGCTGCGGACCTTCTTGCCGGCGGAGAGCGCCGCTTCGACGCGATCGAGGACGCCGCTCGCGTTCAGCGGCCGGTCGGCGGGATCTTTCTGCAGGAGGTCATCGACCAGGGTGCGCGTCGCGTCGGAGATCTCGAGATCGGCCGGCAGCGGGTCGGGCGTGTCGTGGAGGTGCGCCGCGATGGTGTTCGTGATCGTCTTCGCCTCGAATGGCAGTCGTCCCGCGAGCATCCGGTAGAGCATCACGCCGCACGAGTAGAGATCGGACGCAGGCGTGATCTCGTTGCCGCGGAGCTGCTCGGGCGACATGTAGTCGGGCGTTCCGGCGATCTCGCGCTTCGCCTTCATCGCTCGCGCCGACGTGGCGATGCCGAAGTCGGTGATGAACGCGATGCCGTCTTTGTTGAGGAGGATGTTCTCCGGCTTGATGTCGCGGTGGATGATCCCGAGCTCGTGGGCGGCGCGGAGGCCGCGCAGCACCTGCCGCAGGATCGAGAGCGCGATCGGCTCGGGGAACGACGCGCGGCGCGTGAGGTGCTTGTGGAGGTTGTCGGCGTCGACGTACTCCATCGAGATGTAGGGGAAGCCGTCGGCGAATCCGAGGTCGAAGCTCTGGACGACGTTGCGGTGGCGGATCTTGCGCGCCAGCTTCAGCTCCGTCTTGAAGCGCTCGAACGACTCGGGGTCCTCCTGCACTGGCGCGGAGAGGATCTTCAGCGCCACGACCTCGTCGATGCTGCCGTCGACCGCGGAGCAGACGTAGCCCATCGCGCCGGCGCCGAGGAAGCGCTGGACGCGGTAGCGGCGTCCGAAAACGCCGCCGGGGACGAGGATCCGTTCGAGCGTCGCGATCCCTTCGAGATGCCGCTTCGACCGTCCGCCTCCGCCCGACGGATGCGCCGTGCTCGGCGGATGCGAGCCCTCGGCGGTCGGCGGCGGAGCGCCGAGCATCGTGGCGTCGCTGCGCATCTCGTCCACGTCGCCGGCGATGATCGTCGGCGCGGTGAGCTCGAGGTCGGTCATCGACGGATTGGACGCATTCGCGAAGCGGCCCGTTGGATCGGCGATGCCGCACTGGCTGCAGAAGCGGTCGACCGCCCGGCAGCCCGCGCCACACGCGTAGCAGGGGATGTCCCATCCCGGCCACGGGTTCGCGACGTACGTCAGGTCGTTATCCATTGCCAGAGTTCATCCTTGCGGCGCGAAGCGCCGCGAGGATCTGGTGCCCATGAGAGATGACGTCGCTTCGGCACCAGATCCTCCGCTGCTTCGCAGCAGAGGATAAATTCAAGAATTCACCTCAGCCGGCTCGACGATCTGCGGCGCGAGTTTCGCCAGCGTCGGGATACTCGTGCGCTGCCATGTGACGTTGCGGTCGTACTGCAGCACCAGTTTGTACGCCTGATCTGGCGCGTGCGTCTTCGCCTTCGTGATCCAGCGGACGAGCGTGAGGATGCCGCTGCTGTTCATGAAGTTGACGTCGCGGAGGTCGACCTCGACGCGCTTGAGGTTCTTCGCGCGCGCCGCTTCGTCAAGGCCCGTCCAGTACGGATTCAGCAGCTCGCCGGGATCGCGCATCTCGACGGCGCCGGTCATCTTCACGCGCAGCACCTCGCCCGACGGCTGCGGCGTGATCGAGAGCCCTTCGGCGGACAGCGGGTTGAACGCGGCTTCGCTCATGCGCCCTCCAGCGGGAAGATGGCGTGGATCGCCACCTCGTTGTCGTGAACGTCGAGGCGCAGCTTGGCGTTCGCCTCGTAGAGGATGCGGATCAGGCCAAGGCGCGACTGGCCTTCCGTCATCGCGGCGGACTCCATCTTCTTGAGATAGACCGATTCGGGATTGCCGGCCTGGATCATCGCGAGCTCGCGCCGCAGGGTATTGATGTGGTGCGGCTCGGCGCGGTTCTTCACGCAGACGTCGACGATGCTCGACTGCCGGGCGATCGAGATCTTCAGGTAGCTCTCTTCGTCGGACGCGTACTTCACCGCGTTCTCGAGCAACTCCGAGGCCGCCATCGAGATCTGTTCGGCGCGCTCCTTGTCGGCGAGGCCGATCATGAAGAAGCTCGCCACGAACTTGCGCACGGTACTGATGTACGTCCACCGCGGCCCGAACCGCAGCTCGACGTAATCCGATGAGACGGGAGTGATCTGCATCGCTTCCATCAAGTCCCCTCTTCCCCACAATTTATCCTCTGCCGCGTAGCGGCGGAGGATCTGGCGCCCGTTGCGAACGATCGCGCCTGTGGCGCTCCAGATCCTCCGCGGCTTCGCCGCGAAGGATAAACTTTTGGCTCAAGACCTCTTTACCGCCAGCAGACTGACGTCGTCTTTCGGCGTTCCGGCCCAGCTCCAGGCCGCATTGGCGATTTTCGTGACGATCTCCGACGCCGTCGCGGCGTGGACATCATGGAGTTGTTTGGTCAGGCGGTCCATGTCGAAGAATTCGCCGCTGCTGTTGCGCGACTCGGTGACGCCGTCGGTGTGGAACAGCGCGACGTCACCGCGGTTCAGCGTCAGCATCTGGTCGGTCGTCACCGGCGCGATGTCGTTCTCGATCCCGATCCAGAGGCCGTCGGTGGCGAGGCGGTCGACGCGGTCGTTCGCGGCGCGGTAGATGAGGAGGTCGGTGTGCGAGCCGGCGTAGGTCATCTCGCCGTTCTCCGCGAGCTTCGCGACGACGAGCGTCATGAAGCGGTCCTGCGCCAGGCGCGCCCGGAGGTTGTAGTACATCGCGCGGTTCAGCAGCGTCACGAACTCCGAGGGGCGCATGTGGCCGTTCGACTGTTCGCAGAGCATCGTGAACATCGACTGCGCCATCATCATGATGAGCCCCGACGTCACGCCGTGGCCGGTCACGTCGCCGACGCCGATCCACGCGCTGCCGTTCGAGGGGCGGAACTCGTAGAAATCGCCGCCGACCTCCTCGGCCGGGTACATCACGGCCGAGACGTCGAAGCCGGGGAAGTCGAACGTGCGCGGCAGCACGGAGGTCTGGATCGAGCGGGCGAGCGCCATCTCCTGCCGGTGCCGCTCCTGGATCTCGGCGTCGCGCTTCCGGATCTCACCGAGCATTTCGTTGAAGCCGTCGATCACCTGGCCGACCTCGTCGTTCGACGATTTATCGGCGCGGAGGGCGTAGTTCTTCTCGCGCGACACGCGCTTGGTGACGTTCCGGAGCGCGAGCAACGGACGCGAGATCGCGCGCTGCAGGACGAGCGAGAACATCAGCGCCACGAGCGAGGCGCAGACGAGCACCGCGCCGGCGATCACGAGATAGCGGCTGCGGCGCTCGCGCAACTCGCCGATGTCGGAGTGGAGGTGCACCGTGCCGACGCGCGCGTTGTTGAAGAGGATCGGGTTCGTCACCTCGATCTCGTTCCCGATGAACGTGACACCGTCGCGCGGCTTCTGCTTGTCGGTCGGGCCCTGGCCGTACTCGGCGAACACCTTC
>DASXIH010000447.1:0-14671 GCA_036498125.1 Thermoanaerobaculia bacterium | reverse complement strand
CCCATCACGGTCCGTCCGAGAAGATCGACGTACACATCGACATTTGAGTTGGTTAATTCATGGCTGAAGACTTCGATACATCAAAACGATCCACGCTTCACGACGTTCAGATTCACGAACCGGTGATCGAACCGAACAAGGCGAAGCGTCTCTACATCATCATCGGCATCGCCGTCGTGGTCCTCCTCGTCGCATACGGTCTGTACGCGATGATGACGTCCGGCAAGGAAGGGACCGACGACGCGCAGATTTCGGCGGACGTCGTGCCGGTCGCGTCGCGCATCGCAGGCCAGGTGACGGCGGTGCACGTCGCCGAGAACCAGACCGTGCATCAAGGCGATCTGATCGCCGAGATCGATCCGCGCGACGCCGAAGTCAAAGTGGCGCAGGCGCAGAGCGATCTCGATACCGCGCGCGCGCAGGCGGCGCAGGCCGATGCGAATGCGACGGTGATGCAGGCGAACGCTCGCGGCGGACTGCAGACGGCTCAGGGCGCGGTCCAGAGCTCGCGGCAGGCGGTCGACGTCGCATCCGCCGCGATCACCGAAGCGCACGCCGCGGTGACACGCGCCGAAGCGAACGCGGTGAAAGCGGCGAACGACTGGAAACGCGCCGAGGAGCTCGGCGGCAAGGGCGACATCTCGCGCTCGCAGGTCGACGCGGCGCGCGCCGCGAACGAAGCGGCGCAGGCGGACGTCTCCCAGGCGCGGGCCCGGCTGCGCGAGGCGGAGAACCAGCAGCAAGCGGCGACCGCCAACGTGGAGCAGGCGCAGGGTCGGCTGACAGGCGCCGCGCCGGTGCAGGCCCAGATGCAGGCGGCCCTGGCTCAGGCAAACCTCGCGCACGCGAAGATGGCGAATTCGGCGGCGGCGCTCCAGGCGGCGCAGCTCGCGCTGTCCTACACGAAGATCTATGCGCCGTCCGACGGGATCGCGTCGCGCCTCGGCTTGCACGCCGGCGCGCTCGTCGCGCCCGGTCAGGCAATCGTGCAGCTCGTGCCGGCGCACACCTACGTCATCGCGAACTTCAAGGAGACGCAGGTGAAGGCGATGCGGCCTGGGCAGCGAGCGGTCATCCGCGTCGATGCCCTCGGACGCCAGGATTTCGAAGGCAAGGTCGAGAGCCTTTCCGGCGGTACCGGCGCGTCGTTCTCGCTCCTGCCTCCGGACAACGCGTCGGGCAACTTCGTGAAAGTCGTCCAGCGCATCCCGGTCCGCATTTCATGGAACGGCCCCACTGCCGACCGCGTCCCCGCGGGATCGTCGGCGGATGTGACCGTCTATACAAAGTAGGTCACTGGTGACTAGTCACTAGTCACTGGGTGGTGGGACCAGTCACCAATGACAAGTCACCAGTCACCCGTCAGTACCCGCAGCAGGTGTCGACGATGATGATCGGATCGGTCGGCTTCGCGCTGCCGTTCGAGATCTGATATTCGCAGCGGGTGCCGGCGGGAACGCTGTCGACGATCGTGGCGAAGCACGCCTGCTTCTCGGGACAACTGACGCTCTTCACGCACTCCGTCGAGCTCGTCGTGACATGGAGATCGGCATTGCGATCGGCGGACGCCCACGTGATCTGCGTGGCGGCGCCGTTTCTTCCCTTGGCGTACACATGAACCGGATCGATCTTCGGTGCCGTCATTCCGGCGGTCGCGACGCACACGAGCGGCCTGGTGTCGTCGGCGTTGCCGAGATATCCGCCCGCACAAGTATCCGCGGCGAGCGTCGTCAGATTGCTGGTGCGGCAGCCGAGCGCCGCAACGACGACCACGGCGATCACCAGGAGCTTGCTGATTGACTTCATCTCTCCTCCTCAGTTCGAGCGATTGCGCAGCGGAGCGAGCTCGGGATCATGCGCCGCTTGGGCGGAAGAATACCCGTTGCCGACCGCGCGTCGCAGCCAGTTCGCCGCTGCATCCGTATCGCCACGCAAATTCGCGACCACCGCGGCGGAGTAGAGGACATCCGAATTGGTCGGGTCGATCGTCAGCGCGGTATGAATCTCCGCGTCTGCATCGCCCTCCTTCCCGCTCTTCGCGAGACAGCTCGCGATGACCGCGTGAGCGAGGGCATCGTTCGGATTGACCGACAGCGCGGAGCGAGCCGCCTTGATCGCGCGCCCGTACGCCGGGAGCGCGTCGGGTTTGCGCGACGGGGTCCAGCGATACGCATCGCCGAGGTTCGCCAGGACGCTGTAGTCATCCGGCGCCAGCGAGGAGGCCTTCTCCAGCGCGACACACGCATCAGCAAAGCGGCCGCTGTCGTAGCGAATGATGCCGAGGTTCGAGTAGGCGGAGCCGGTCGGCGCGAGCGCGATCGACCGCTCGAACGCCGCCGCGGCATCGTCATAGCGCCCGAGGGCCTGCAACGCGCCGCCGAGACTCGTGTAGCCGCGATGACTGTCGGGAAGCAGCTGCGTGAAGCGGCGGTATAGCTCGGCCGCCTTTTCGTATCGGCCGCGGCTGAAACAGAAGGTGCCGTACTGCATCGCTACGTTCGCGTTGGTGGGCGCAAGAACGATGGCGCGCTCGAACGCGCTCTCCGCATCGGCGGCACGCCCCATCACGGCGTACGTCTGGGCCAGTCCGGCGAGTGAGTCGGCCGATTTCGGATCGAGCTGGACACTCTTTGTGAAGCTCGCCGCCGCCTCAGGGTACTTGCCGCTGATGCGCTGCGACATCCCCAGCGCGGCGTACGCATCGGCGAGCCCGGGATCGAGCCGGACCGCGCGATCCGCGTAGACCGACGCCTCTTCGACGTAACTGTGCTGATGCGATAGCTGGTACTTCGACACGAGCGCGCGGGCGAGCATCGCATTCAGAGGCGCGGAGTCGCGCTCGTCCTTGAGCAGCGACTGCAGCGAATCGATGACGCCGTCCACCGAGCGCTCGTTCTTGACGTTGCTGAGCGCATCCTTCGCCTTTGCGAGCCCAGCCTGCGACGCGGGCGACATCGCATGCGCTGTCGCGACACTCGGCCCCGCGTTACGCACGTACAGCGCATACCACGACCCGCCGCCGAGCAGCGCCAGCCCCGCGACGACGGCCGCGGCGGCGCCCCAGACGTTGCGGCGCGCCTGAGCCGGCAGCGGCGGCAGCGTCGAACGCGAGCCCGACGTCAGCGTCAGCATGTCGCGGATCTCGCGGAGATCGCGCGCGAGGTCGATCGTCGAGCCGTAGCGGTCGCGCGGCTCCTTCGACAGCAGCCGCGTCGTGATCCGCTCGAGCTCCGGCGGCACCGCCGGATTGAGCTGCGAGACCGCCGGGACCGGGTCGCGGATGATCGCCGCCATCGTCTCCGCGGCGGTCGCCTCGTGGAACGGACGGCGGCCGGCGAGCAGCTCGAAGAGGATGACGCCGAGGGAGAAGTGATCCGTGCGGAAGTCGGCCTCGAGCCCGCTCGCCTGCTCCGGCGACATGTAGCCCACGGTCCCGAAGACGGCGCCGGGATGCGTGTGCGGGAGCGTCGTGTCGTTCGGGCTGAGCGGACGCACCAGCTTCGCGAGTCCGAAGTCGAGGATCTTCACGTGGCCGCTGTTCGAGACGTAGCCGCCGGTCGAGATGATGATGTTCTCCGGCTTCAGGTCGCGGTGGACGATCCCTCGGTCGTGCGCGGCCGCGAGGCCGTCGGCGACCTTCGAGATGATCCGGACGGCCTGGTTCAGCGTCACCGGCGCTTTCGCGGCCATGGCGCGGAGGTCCTGTCCCTGGATCAGCTCCATCGCGATGTACGCCAGGTCGCCTTCGAAGCCGACGTCGTAGATCGTGACGATGTTCGGGTGGTTCAGCGACGACGCGGCGCGCGCCTCCTGTTCGAAGCGGCGGAGGTGCTCGGCGCGCGACGCGAGCTCCGGAAGGAGGATCTTGATCGCCACCTCGCGGTCGAGCCGTTTGTCGCGCGCGCGGTAGACCTCCCCCATCCCGCCGCCGCCAATCGGCGCAACGATCTCGTACGGACCAATGGTCGTTCCGGGCGCGAGGTTCAAGAGTGCAGGAAGGATACACCGCGCTCCCGCTATCATTCGCACACCCATGTCCTTCGCCCGCCGCTACGTCACGTCACTCGTCGCGCCGCCCGCGATCGTCACGCTCCCGCTCGCTTTCCTCTTCATCACGCAGGTGGTGCAGCTGTCGCTCGGGACCGCGTTCGTCGTCATCGCGCTGTTGCTCCTCCTCGGAGTCGGTACAGCCGCCGCGCTGTTCGCCGGCCTCACGCCGGCCGCCGAGTCGGTCGAAGAAGCGGTCGCGGCGAAGCAGGGCGTGTCCGACGCCGTGTCCGACTGCCTGCAGAAGACGACCACGCTGGCGCTTCTCATATGGCTCGCCGGCGGCCTCGTCTTCGCCGTACTCGCGACGGTCCTGGTCATGCGGACACCGCTCGGTTTCGCGTACTTTCTTGTCGCAGGCCTCATTACCGCGTTTCCGTCGATCGCGTGGAGCTACGGCGCCGGAAAGCATCGCCTCGTCGAATACGCGACCGGCAGCGAAGACCTCCGCTACACGGGACGCGAGCTCACCCTCGGACGCAAGATCGCGATCGTCTTCATGGGATCGCTCCTCGTCGCCGCGGCGGTCCTCATCGAGCTGATCTCCTCGAAGGTCTCGACGACGCTCGAAGCCCTCGCCGTCTCCTCCGCGAGCGAACGCTTCGACCGCGTCTACGACAGCGCGAACGTCATGGCGCACGTTGACGCACAGGCGCTCGACACGATGCGCGAATACATTCCGCCCGACTACGCGATCCACCTCATCACTCGCGACGGAAAGATGATCAGCACCAAAGACCCACTGACCGCCGACGAAGTGCGCGAGATCCTCCGCATCAAGAAGGGCGACAGCACGGCGTTCATCTCGCCTCACGTCGTGCGGTTCGCGCCGCTGAAGGACGGATCGATCTTCGTCCTGGCGATTCCCTGGACGCCGTACCAGGGCATCCCGCTCCAGATCACGTTCTATACGATCCTCATCGTCCTCTTTACGATGGCCGCATTCGCGGCGGCGGCGTACTTCCTCTCGCGCGACATAACGCGGCCGCTGCACGACCTGCAGAACATCGCGGAGGAGATGGCGGTCGGCAACTTCAACGCGGCCGCGCGCGTCTTCTCCGACGACGAGCTGGGCCAGCTCGCCGTCAGCTTCGGCGAGACGCGCTCGAACCTCCGCCGGCTCCTCGGACGCATCGGCGGCAGCGGCAGCATCATCACGGACGGCGTCCGCGTCATCACCGGCGGCACGGAGTCGCTGCTCGTCCGGGCCCGCGATCAAGCGGAGATCACGGAGAACTCATCGCTCGCCGTCGAGAACATGCGCGGTGGCATCAGCATGGTCCTCGGCGCCGCCGACGGCGTCACCGACCTGACGCAGGACGCGTCGAGCCGCTCGCTCCAGATGCAGGCCTCGGCCGAGGAAGTCGCGCGCAGCACGGAGTTCCTCTTCCAGTCGGTCGAGAAGACCTCGTCGTCGACGACCGAGATGAACGCCTCGATGCGCGAGATGTCGGGCCGCACCGACGTCCTCGCTGGGATCGCGGACGAGGCGCTCTCGTTCGTCAGCGAGATGGACTCGACGATCGAACAGCTCCGCCAGACGGCGCAGCAGACCGCCGACATCTCGCAGATCGTCGCGATCGACGCGGGGGCCGGCGGCGAGGCGGTCAATCGCACCGTCGAAGGGATCAACGCCTCGGAAGAACTGACCATCCGCACCGCGGAGACGCTCGACGACCTGCAGCGCAGCGTCGGCCAGATCAGCCAGATTCTCAACGTCATCGAAGAGGTCACCAACCGGACGAACCTCCTCGCGCTGAACGCCGCCATCATCGCGGCGCAGGCTGGCGAGCACGGCGCCGGGTTCACCGTCGTCGCCGACGAGATCCGCCAGCTCGCGGAGCGTACGCGCGGCTCGACAAAAGAAATCGCCACCATCATCAAGGCGGTGCAGAACGGATCGCGGCAGGCGGTGACGCGCATTCACGAAGGCGTCGTCAAGGTGCGCGAGAACGTCGAGCTCGCGAAACGCGCCGCGACGTCGCTCGAGAAGATCGTCGGCAGTGCCGGCCGTTCGCAGGAAATGGCGATCACGATCTCCCGCGCGCTCGACGACCAGGCGAAGGCGTCGCGGCACCTGCACGAGGTGACCTCGCGCATGTCGGATCACATCGCCGAGATCAACCGCGCGACGCGCGAACAGGCGCGCGGAACGCAGCTTCTGGCGCAGGAAGCGGAGCGCGTCCGCGAGATCGCCGGTCAGGTGAAGACGGCCACCGACGAGCAGTCGATGGCCGGCCGCGGCATCACACTGGCCCTCGAGAAGATCTCGGAGGACGCCCGCAACATGCGCGACCTCCTCGACCGCCAGCTCACCGAGACCGACCGCATCGCCGACGCCTCCCGCACCATGCTCGACATCGCCCAACAAAACGACGCCATCGCCCGCGAGTTCAATTCAACAGTGCAAAATCTCGTGCGCAGCGGCCAGGAGTTCGAGAGCGAGGTCTCGCGGTTCCGGGGGTGAACTCCTCCCTCGTGTAGCGCAGGCTTCCAGCCTGCGCCCCGGGGCGAGAATTGCGCGCTGGCACACCTTGCGCTACACAGCAGCGTGTGTAAGATAGCGCCATGCCTACCAACCTCGCAATCGACGACCGTCTCCTACAGGAAGCTCAACGGATTGGCGGCCAGAGGACCAAAAAAGCGACGGTGACGGAAGCTTTGGAGGAATACATTCAACGCCGGAAGCAGGCGAAGATACTCGAGCTCTTCGGCACCGTTGAGTTCGACCCCAAGTACGACTACAAGAAGCAACGGCGCAGATCATGAGGGTGCTCGTCGATACCCCGATTTGGTCGTTAGCGTTGCGCAGACGACACCGCGCGGCGAACGAGTCCACGACCGCGGAATTGACGTCGTTGATTCAGGACGGCCGCGCCGTATTGCTCGGAGCGATCCGACAGGAGTTGCTGTCGGGAATTCGGGAGCATGTTCAGTTCGAACGCGTGCGAGAACACCTGCGTGCGTTTCCGGATCTCGAAGTGAGCCGGGACGACTACGAGGAGGCGGCCACGTTCTACAACGTTTGCCGGGCGAAAGGAATCCAGGGGTCGAACACTGATTTCCTGATCTGCGCGATCGCTGCCCGAAATGACTTTTCGATCTTCACGACGGATGGGGATTTCACGCACTTTGCGCGGCTGCTGCCGATCGCCCTCCACACTCCATAAGCCCGCCGGGAAGCGAAGCCTACCCGCCCAACATCTCCCTCACCGCCGCCTCCACGTGAATCCGCGTCGTATCCAGCATCGCGACCCCGCCGTACTCCGGCTCGCGGAGGATGAGCGGGAGCTCGGTGCCGCCGAGGATGACGGCGTCGATCGGGGAGCGGGCGTGGATCGCGTGGATGATGGCGATCAGCTTCTCGCGGGTTTCGTCGCGGAAGATGCCGGGGACGAGCTCGCCGAGGTACTTCTCGTGGATGAAGGCCTGCTCGTCGTCGGACGGCAGGACGACCTCGACGCCTTCGCGGTGGAGGCCGTCGGGATACATCGACGACTGCATCGTGAAGCGCGTGCCGAAGAGTGCGACGCGTTTCGCCCCGCGAGCGGCGGCGGCGCGGGAGGCTGTTTCGATGATGCTGATCATTGGAATCGGGGACGCGGCGCGGACGTCATCGAAGACCAGGTGCGGCGTGTTCGCCGAAATCAGCGCCAGCTCGGCACCCCCACGCGCGAGCCGCTGGACGGACTCGACGAGATACTCCGTGAGTCCGTGCAGGTCTCCCGCGTTGACGAGGGCGATCGCCTTCTGCACGTCAAGGCTGTCGATGATCAGCGGCGGATAGCTGCCGTCCGGGCGTTCGCGGCGCCAGACCTCGACCAGCGTCTTGTAGTAATCGATCGTCGATTCCGGGCCGAGCCCGCCGATGACGCCGAGTCTTCGCATCACGCCACCTTGTGCACGGCGTCGGCGGTACCGGTCACCCACAGCGAATCGCCCGCTCGGATCTGCAGGTCGTTCGTGAGGCGGGTGATCAACGCGCCGTCGCGTTCGAGGGCGAGTGCGGAGCAGCCGTGCGTCCGGAGCGGCAGGTCGTGGACCGAGAGGCCGATCCAGCGGGACGCCGCGATTCGCTCGACGCGGCGGTGTTCCTCGCGCGCGCGGCGCGTGCGGCCGAGGAGGCGGGCGGAGAGCATCTCGCCGGAAACGTCGGAGATCGACAGCGCGAAGTCGGCGCCGGCGCGGTGGATGTTCGCGACATTGCGCGCGTGATTCACGCGCGCGATCACGGGGACGTCGGGCGCGGTGTCGCGCGCGATGACGGTGGCGAAGAGCGTGGCGTCATCGCTGTCGAGCGCCAGGACGATGCCGCGCGACTCGTTGATGCCGGCGCGCGCGAGAACCGAGGAGTCGAGCACGTCGCCGACGATGTCGACGTCGGGCGCTTCCCGGCGTTCGATCACCCGCAGTTCTTCGCCGACGTCGCGTAATAGCTGATGAACCTTGCGGCCCACCTCGCCGAAGCCGGCGATGAGGAATGGCCCGCTCTGCCGCAGCAAAGGGCCGCCGATGATCTCGACCGCGCGCGCAACGCTGTCCGGGTCGCCGACGATCTCGAGCACCGCATTCGGCTCGAGCCGCATATCGGCGGTGCAGCGCGTGTCGAGCTGGCTCCCGCACCACTGTCCGACGACGACCGCACCGCTCTTCGCGCCGATCTCCGCTTCGCGCAGCGACTTGCCGGCGACGGGACTGTTCGCCGGCACACGAACCTCGCGCCGTTGCACCGAAGGGAGCGACTCGATGCCGGGAAGCCGCGGGCTGAGCGTGTCGCTCGCATGCGCCGCGAGTGCCGCGGCGATGATGTGGCGCGGCGTGTACGTCGCCGTCGCCCCCGCGAGCTCGATCGGCTTCCGGTGAGCCGGATCTTCGACGAACGCGAACACCTCGCCCCGGAACCCCATCTGCCGCGCGCGGAGGATGACGCCGGCATTCTCCTCATCGCGTCCGTTCGCGACGAGCGCGCGTGCGGTGGTGACGCGGCAGGCGTCGAGGATGTCGTCGTCACTGCGGCTGAAGACGACCGGCTGCCCGCGCTCCATCGCGTTCCGCGCCTGCTCCTCGTCCGTCTCGGCGACGAGCGTCGGCACGGCGCGATCGCTGAGGCGCTGCAGCAGCATCTCGACCGCGGGGCCGTAGCGGTAGACGATCACGTGATCGGCGAGCTTCGCGTCCGCCGCGCGTGGCAGGCGTTGTTCGAACCGCTCCGCGAAGAACGGCAGGACGAAGAGCGCGATGATGAGCGGCGCCGCCACCATGCCGGAGAACTGCACCAGCATCACGAGGCCGATCATGAATGGATGCGACCACGTCGTGTCGCGGCCGTAGCCGGTGGTCGTGAACGTGTCCGCCGCCCACTCGACCGACTGCAGGAACGTCCGGTGCTTCCCCTCGAACAGCTCCATCCCGACCTGGTACGCGAGCGAGACGAGGATGAGATACACCACCACGCTCGCGAGAAGCACCAGAAGGCGCCGGGACCGCATCGCTCGATTGTAGACTCCGCGGTATGCCGAAGACCGACCGCCCCTACGTCATCTGCCACATGATGCCTTCCATCGACGGCCGGATCGTGCTGCGCGACTGGGGCATCGAAAACGGCACGCGCGAGTACGAGAAAACGGCGGCGACATTCGGCGCCGGCGCGTGGATCATCGGCCGCGTTTCGATGGAGCCTTACGCCGGGAAGGCTCGCATCCCGCGCCGCACGAGTCGCGAGCCCCTCACGCGCACGGACTTCGTCGCACCGCATGACGCCGAGTCGTACGCGATCGCCATCGATCCGTCCGGCAAGCTGCGGTGGAGCAAGAACGACATCGACGGCGAGCATGTCATCACCGTCCTCACCGAGGGCGTGTCGGACAACTACCTGGCGTTTCTCCAGGCGCAGGGAGTCTCCTACGTGTTCGGCGGAAGGTCGAAGATCAATCTCGGAAAAGTGCTGACCAAGCTGCGCGAGCGGTTCGGAATCAAGAAGCTGCTCCTCGAAGGCGGCGGCAAGATCAACGGCTCTTTCCTCGCCGCGGACCTGATCGACGAGATGAGCATCCTCGTCGGACCGGTCGCTGACGGCAGCATCGGAACGGCGACGCTCTTCGATGCGGGCAAGTCGCCGGCTCGGCGACTGAAGCTCGTTTCGATGAAGAAGCGCCCCGACGGCATCGTCTGGCTTCGATACAAAGTCCGGCGCTAGTGGTCACGCTCCTCTGCACCGTACGCGACTGCCGGGCGCCGCTCGAACGCGAAGCCGCTCGCGCCGTCTGCGAGCGCGGGCACTCGTTCGACGTCGCCCGCACCGGTTACATCAACCTCTTGCAGCCGCAAGACCGCCGCGCGAAAAATCCCGGCGACTCGGCCGAGGTAGTCGCCGCGCGCAAACGGTTCCTGAAACGACACGCCGTCCCCCTCGACCTCTCCCGACTCCCGACTCCCCACTCCCTCCTCGACACCGGTTGCGGCGAAGGCCACTACCTCGGCGCCACGAAATCGCAATTCGACTGCGAAGCGCACGGCGTCGACATCTCCGTCCCCGCCATCGACGCCGCAGCGCGCAAGCATCGCGACTGCACGTTCGTCGTCGCGAACGCCGACCGCTTCCTCCCCTACGCCGACGCCTCGTTCGATCTCGTCATGTCGATCAACGCCCGTCTCAACCCTCCCGAGTTCCGCCGCGTTCTCCGCGACGGCGGCACCCTCCTCGTCTCCATCCTCGGCGCCGACGACCTCCGCGAGCTCCGCGGCGGACCCGAGCAGGACCACGTCGAGCGAACGATCGCACTCTTCGCCCCGACGTTCACCCTCGTCCACCACGAAAACGTCCGTCGCACCGCGCACCTTGATCGCGATGGCATCCGCGATGCGCTACTCTCGTCCTACCGCGGAATGCGCGACATGCCTGATCAGGAGCTCGACGTCACGCTATCGCGCGACGTCCTGATTTTCCGTTGACCGACCTCCCTCTCCTCTTCGTCACCCGCGCGATGCGGATGTTTGCGTATGGCGCGGTGTCAGTCGTGCTGGTGCTGTATCTGTCGGGCCTCGGCATCGAGGCGCATCGGGTTGGGCTGCTGCTGACGCTGACGCTCATCGGCGACGTGATCGTGTCGCTCTACCTGACCACGCAGGCGGACCGGCTCGGGCGGCGGCGGACGCTGATCGCGGGAGCGATCCTGATGGCGGGCGCAGCGGCGGTATTCGCGGTCACGCACGACTTCTGGCTCCTGCTGCTCGCGGCGACGATCGGCGTGATCAGTCCGAGCGGGAACGAGGTCGGACCATTCCTCGCTGTCGAGCAGGTGGCGCTCGCCGACGTCGCACCGAACAGAGACCGGACGCACCTCTACGCCTGGTACAACCTCAGCGGCTCGTTCGCGACGGCGATGGGAGCGCTCGCCGCCGGCGCAGTGACGGAGTACCTCAGTTACCGCGCGGTCATCCTCGGATACGGAGTGCTTGGGATCGCGATGGCGGTCGTCTTCATGCGCCTCTCGCCCGCCGTCGACGCGCCGCGCCACGAGAGCGCCGGACTCCTCAGCGTCCGGAAATCGCGCGGCGTCGTCGCCAGGCTTTCCGCCCTCTTCGCCATCGACTCATTCGCAGGCGGCCTGGTGGTGCAATCGATCCTCGCCTGGTGGTTCTACCGCCGCTTCGGCCTCAGCCCCACGACCCTCGGCGCGATCTTCTTCGGCGCGAACGTTCTCGCCGGCGTCAGCGCGCTTGCGGCGTCGTCACTCGCACGCCGCATCGGCCTGCTCAACACGATGGTGTTCACCCACCTGCCGTCGAACATCCTTCTGCTCCTCGTCCCGTTCATGCCGAACCTCGGACTGGCGATCACGGTCCTGCTGCTCCGCTTCTCGATCTCACAGATGGACGTCCCGACGCGGCAGTCCTACGTGATGGCGGTCGTCGATCCGGCCGAGCGGACGGCCGCTGCAGGGATCACCGGCGTGGCGCGCACCACCGGCGCCGCGCTCGCACCGATCCTCGCCGTCCCTCTCGTCAGCGGAACCCATGACTGGATTCCCTTCGTCGCCGCCGGGGGTCTCAAGATCATCTACGACCTGCTCCTGCTCCGCAGCTTCAGGACCCTGTCGCCGGACGCACCCTAAGGTTACGGCGCGTCTTTGCGCCAGGCGGTCGTGACGGTCAGCAGCAGCGGGGTGGAGGACTGCCGCTCACCGATGAGGATCTTGCCGTCGGCGGTGAAGCGGGGGAGCAGCTCGGCGCCGGGTTTGGAGAAGAGTTTCTTCGGGATGCCGACGTCCGCGACGCCGCCGGCGCCGTGGATCGACACGACCATGACGTCGCCGGCAGTCGTCGTGAAGAGGATCTCGCTGCTGTCGGGGCTGAACGTAGGCACCAGGCCGCTCGCCGCGGAGACGCGTACGGCGCGGCCATCCGGGAACCCGCGGACGTACACCTCGTCGTTGCCGGTCTGGTCGGATTGGTATGCGACCCACTTTCCGTCGGGAGAGAACACCGCGGCGACGTCGTTGCCGTCCGACTGCACGAGTGGCCGCGGCTTCTCGCCGCCGTTCAGCGGCACCGCCCAGATGTCCTGCTTCGTGCCCGCCACGAACTGCTGCGCGAGGATGGTCTTACCGTCCGGCGACCAGGCGTTGGTCCACTTGTCGTACTCGCTGCGCCAGAGCAGCCGCTCGGGGGCGCCCGCATCGAGAGGTTTGACGTAGAGGTTGTACATCCCGTCGCGGTCCGACATGAACGCCGTGCTCTGGCCGTCGGGCGAAAGGACCGGCCCGTCGTTGTTCGAGAGTCCGCCGGTGATACGGGTCGGAATGCCGCGAGCGAGGTCGACGACCGTGATGTCATTCGCCCCTTTCGCGACGTCGGCCTTCGCCACGACGAGCGTTTTCCCATCGGCCGAGAGCCGCGCGACGCTCACCTCTGCATCCTTCCAGAGCGTCTGCAGCAGCGCGCCGGAACGGTCGTACAGATTGATGGCAACCGTCGCCGGCTGCGCCGGCGCATAGACGAGAAGCCCGTTCGTCGACACCGAAGCGAGCGCCACGATCTCCGGCTCCGTGAAGACCACACTGTCCACCACGCGCCGCGCCGCTCCTTCGAGGCGGAACGCGGACGGATCGAAGCGTTGCGCGTAGCCGGCGCCGTCGCGGACGAAGAGCAGGTACGGCTTCGAATAGCCGATCAAAGCATCGGCGGCGACGATGAACTGCGGCTTCCCGCCATCGAGCGATGCACCGTAAATCTCGTTCCGCTTCTCCGAGATGGTGTGGACGGCGTACAGATACCGCTTGCCGTCCGGCAGAAACTTCGGCGTCCCGTGAAAACTCTCGCGGCGTGCCGGATCGAGCTTCGAGAGCGGCGTGACATCGCCGCCCGTGGCGCTGACACGCGAGAGGCCCATGCCGAACTGCTGCGTCAGCAGAATCGTGTCGCCGCCTCCCCATGCCGCACCGCTCTGGAGGACCGTGATCGCAATCGGCTCCGGCTCGCCGCCTTCCGCGCGAATCCGCATCAGTTTCGCTGGAATGGTCTCGTAGGCGATCCACTTGCTGTCGGGCGACCAGAACACCACCGGGTCGACGCTGTTGTTCGTTTTCGCCAGCTTCTTCGGCGTCGGATCGTCGACGCGGCGCAGCCATAGGTCGACGCTGCCGTCGTCCGACTGCGCCGTGAACGCGAGCATCGTGGCGTCGGGAGATACCGCGACGCCGCGCAGGAAGTGCGTTCCCGGCGGCGGGGCGATGCTGAAACTGTACGGCGCGAGGGGCCGCTGCCGCTCCCGCAGGTACAGCGCACCTCCGGCGATGGCCGCGGCCGCGAAGACGCCTGCGATGATCCACGGCGCCGCCCTCTTCCTGCGGCGCTGCGCCATCGGCTCGCTGATCGATGACGACTCCCCGATCCATTTCAGTTCCAGCGCGACGTCGTGCGCCGTCTGCAGCCGCTCGTCGGGATCCTTCGCGAGACAGGCGCGGACGACGCGCTCCAGCGAAGGCGGCGTGAGCGGCTGGATGACCGACATCGGCGTCGGGTCGCGATCGAGGATCGACGCGATGAGGCTGGCGCGGCTCGATCCGTCGAACGCGCGGTGGCCGGTGGCCATCTCGTAGAGGATCGCACCGAGGGCGAAGATGTCGCTGCGGGCGTCGGCGTCCTTCCCTTCGAGCTGCTCGGGCGACATGTACTGGAACGTGCCGAGGATCGTTCCTTCCTGCGTGAGGGGCTTCTGCTCCGTCGCGAGACTCGTCGCCATCGTGACGCCGCTGTTGCCGCTGCTGACGAGGAGCTTCGCGAGGCCGAAGTCGAGCAGCTTCACGCCCGACTTGGTCAGCATGATGTTTCCCGGCTTCAGATCCCGATGGACGATTCCCTGTCTGTGCGCGCGATCGAGCGCATTCGCGATCTCGGCGCCGACGCGGGTCACCTGCTCGGGCGGCAGCGCGCCGCGGACCAGGCGGTCGGCGAGCGTGTCGCCCTGGAGGTACTCCATGACGAGGAAATCGGCGCCGTCGTGCTGCCCGAGGTCGTACAGCGCGCAGATGTTCGGATGGTTGAGGCTCGAGATCGTCTTCGCCTCGCGCTCGAAACGCTCGCGCAGCGAAGCGTTGCCGGAGAGCTCCTTCGACAGAACCTT
>DASXIH010000446.1:0-7327 GCA_036498125.1 Thermoanaerobaculia bacterium | reverse complement strand
GGATGAGGCGCGAGTCGAATCCCTCGGAGAGGAGGATGATGTGCTTCTCGCCACGGACCGCACGGAGCACCTTCGAGAGTCCGCTGAGCAGGTTGAGCTGCCGGTCGATCTTTTCCCGGTTGTACGCATCCTGCTCCTTGTTCATCATCCGCGCGATGTCGCGCAGCGAGTCCGGCGCGCGGCCGCCGTCGCTGAACTGGGCGAGCATCTCCTTGTCGAAACCGGCGCCCGCGAGCTGCAGCGGATCGAGCGCGCGGAAGCCCACCGGACTCGCGATCGCCGCGTCCACCATCTTGCGGTCGGTCGTGAAGGAGGTGAGGAGCCGGAACCCGTGCGCGACGTCGACCGTGGCGACGGCGACGCGGTCCTGCTTCGTCACCATCTTCGTCACGAAGCTGCGCGCCGCATCCTGCGCGCGCGTGATCGTGTGCGGGGAGGAGAACGTCATGTCGAAGACGATGAGGAAGTTGCGGCGCGCGGCCGGGTTCAGCGCGGCGACGTTCTTGACGGAGTCGACCGAGGCGAAATCGACGGTGTCGAAGCCGGAGACGTCCCGCTTCTTCCCCTCGTCCACGATCTCGAAGTTCGCCGCCGTCAGGCCGCGGATCGGATTGCCGCTACGGTCGACGACCGTGACCGGGACCTCGACGTAGCTGACGGTAATGCTCTCCTTCATCTGCTGCGCCGCCGCCGCACCGGCGACGAGCAGCAGCAACAACGCAATCCGCGTCGTAGAGCGCATGGATCTCCCCCTGTGAAAGCGCAATGTTACGCCCGGGAGGCGTTACGGGACCGTGACGGGTTACGCCAGCATCCCGTGCCGCAGGATGCGCGAGATCTCGGCGATCGTGTCGTCGGTGCTCTTCCCGAAGTGGTCCTTCACGCCGAAGACGATCTCGATCGAGAAGTAGTTGAAGAAGATGCGCGTCGCGAGCATGACCGCCGAGGTGGGAGAGAGGCCGGGAGCGAGCTTGCCGCGGAGCGCGGCGTCCATCTTGTTCGCCTTCAGGAAGGCGTCGAAACGCTCCGCCATCTCCGAGTAGAACTTGCGGATATGCGCGCCGTCGAACTCGACGACGTCGACGTAGATGAGCGCGACGTAGTCGCGGTAGAGCTCGACCGACTCGCGCGTCGCGCGGCCGAGGTCTTCGAGATTCTCCGGGAAGGTGCCGCTGGACAGGGCGTGGATGAACGGGTGCTCCGGGTCCGACAGCGCCTCGAAGTAGTGATCGAGCAGCTCGCGGAAGATCGTCTCTTTGTCCGGGAAGTGATGGTAGACGTTCCCCTTCGACAGCCCGGCATTCTCGGCGATGTCGCGCACGCTCGTCGCCCCGTACCCGCGGCGCGAGAAGAGCTTCAGTGCCGACACCAGGATTTGTTCGCGACTTCGTTCCGACCGTTCTTCCTGATTCATGGCTCTTCTACTCTGCCATAGCCATCAGGTTCCCATCACGAGACGATGACGATTTTGTTCTCGAGGTTCAGATCCATTTTTCGCTCGCCGCCAAGCCGGCGATCGCCAGCGAGATCGTCGCAGAAACAAGGCAGAAGAAACAGCCGGCGTGGATGACGAACGCCTGAAGCGCGATGAGCGCCAGCGCGGCGACCGCGAGCGCTGCGCTGTTCAGGCTCAGGAGAACAACGACCCACCGGCGCGTGCCATACCGCTCCGTGGAACCGATCAGCGCCAGGATCAGCTCGCACGCGTAGGCGATCGCGCCGAGGATCGAGTCCGGGACGATCGTGAACCTGCGGATCGCCTGCGACATGTGAGAGTCGAGCACCAACTCCGACCCGCGGCCGAACAGCGGATCCCACACCGTCGCGATGACACGCAACTGATAGAGGCCGAGGTAGATCGCGACACACATCGCGGCCGCCGCGAGCGCCGCGATCGGCAGGCGCCGCGACCGGCTGGAGGGGCTCAGGCGTTGCATCGGCATTCCATTATGGAAAGACAAGCAATCGGCGCGCGCGTTTGGGCAATCGCGGAGGGTTACATTCCCGCCTGGAGCAACGGCCCCGAGCCGGAGTTCACCAGCCACGAGACAGCGTGCATCCTCAACACCAACGATTCCGAGGCCCACGTCGAGATCACCATCTACTTCTCGGACCGCGATCCGGTCGGACCGTACCGCATCACCGTCGGCGCCCGCCGCACCAAGCACGTCCGCTTCAACGACCTCTCCGACCCCGAACCGATCCCGCGGGGCACCGACTACTCGAGCGTCATCGTCTCCGACGTCCCGGTCGTCGTCCAGCACACCCGCCTCGACTCTCGGCAGTCGGAAAACGCGTTGCTCACGACGATGGCGTGGGCCGGCGCATAATGATGTCGTGAGAGGCTACGCCAAAGCCGGCATCGTCATCGCCGGATACATTGCGGCGTTCGCGATCGCGTCGGCGGCTGTGGCGGTGCGGATCGCCAGCACGGATACGGCGCAGGCGTCGGCGGCAAGCGGGATGTATGCGTTCGGCGACCTGATGCTGTTCGTCGGCGTGTTCGGCGTGCTCGCACTCCTGCCGACCGGTGCGGCGCTGTTGTTCACGTTCAGGCGCATCTTTCGAGACTAGAATCTGTCCCAATGTCTCTCCTCCTCGAACGCAAAGGCACGTCCGCTCCTCTTCCGCGGCTCGACGGGAAGGAAGTGCTCGTCGGACCGAACCCTGAAGTCGCCAAGGTCAAGGGCGTGATGTTCGGCGGCCGGAAGCAGTTCCTCATCGACGCGGCGGGCGAGCAGGGGTTCTACAACCTGATCGCGCATCTGTCGCCGCGGACGATGACGTACGCGCGGACGCCGCTCGCATCGAGCTGGTGCGAGTTCGAGTCGCTCATCGAGCTCGATCGCACGATCTACAACACGCTGAAGGCGCAGTATCCGAACGTCCTGGCGCTCATCGGCGCGGCCTCGGCGGAGCTCGGGATCGGACGCGTCTACAAGAGCCTCGACTCGGCGGAGCTGGTGAAGTTCCTCGAGAACAACGCGCTCTTTCACAGCCAGTATCAGAAGTTCGGGAACAGCCGCTTCGAGAAGACGACCAACGGCGGGAAGATGGTCTACACCGACTATCCCTGCTACAGCCCGATCTACTGCGCCAGCGCGCACGGCTACTTCATCGAGTCGATCCTCCGCCACGGCGGCACTGACCCGACCGTGAACGAGACGAAGTGCCAGACGCTCGGCGATTCGAGCTGTACGTTCGAGATGACGTGGAGATGAAGGTTGCGATGAAGGTTACGAGGTTGCGGGGTTACGGGGTTACGTCACCGCGAAACCTCGAAACCACGTAACCTCGTCACCATGTACTTCAAGCAGTTCTACCTCTCCTGTCTTGCGCACGGCTCATACCTCGTCGGCGACGGCGGCGAATGTGCGGTCGTCGATCCGCAGCGCGACGTCGACCAGTACATCGACGAGGCAGCGACGGCTGGGATGTCGATCCGGTACGTCATCGAGACGCACCTCCACGCCGACTTCGTCAGCGGTCACATCGAGCTGGCGAAGCGCACCGGCGCGGAGATCGTGATGGGAGCGCAGGCCGGTGCGACGTTCCCGCACCGCGCCGTCCATGACGGCGACACGCTTCCCCTCGGCGGCATCGAGCTGCGGATCATGGAGACGCCGGGACACACGCCCGAGTCGATCTCGATCGTGGTCGCCGAGAACGGCGCTCCGGCGAAGGTGCTCACCGGCGACACGCTCTTCATCGGCGAAGTCGGCCGACCCGATCTCGCCGGCGGACGCGGCTTCACCTCGGCGGAGATGGCGGCGATGCTCTACGACTCGCTGCATGACAAGCTCCTCACCCTTCCCGACGACGTCGAGGTCTGGCCCGCGCACGGCGCCGGCTCGGCGTGCGGCAAGAACATCTCGAAGGAGCGCTCGTCGACGATCGGCATGCAGCGCCGGACCAATTACGCGCTCGCACCGATGCCGCGCGAAGAGTTCGTGAAGATGCTGACGACCGACGTCGCGCCTCCGCCGCCGTACTTTGCGAAAGACGCGGCGATCAATCGCGGCGGTGCGCGGCCGCTCGACGAGGTGCACGCGCCGCACCTCGAGCCGTCCGCGGCGGTCGCGTTCATCGAAGCAGGAGCGATCGCAGTCGACGTTCGCGATCCGCTCTACTTCGGCGCCTCGCACATCCCATCCTCACTCAACCTCGGCCTCGGCGGGCAATTCGCGTCGTGGGCCGGGACGCTGCTGTCGTTCGACGACCGCCTCCTCGTCATCGCGGACGATGAGGAGCACGCGAACGAAGCGGTGATGCGGCTGGCGCGCGTCGGACTCGAGAACGTAGTCGGCTGGATCGCGTTCAGCGAATGGCCGTTCGAGACGCGCTCGCTCGCGCAGATCACGCCGACTCAGCTCCGCGACGACCGGCAGGACCTTCATGTCCTCGACGTTCGCGGACCGGGCGAGTACGCGTCAGGCCACGTGCCAGGCGCGCAGTCGGTGCCGCTCAACGAGCTGTCGCAGCGGATTGCCGAGATCGAGGAGAACGTCCCCCTCGCGGTCATCTGCGCAGGCGGCTACCGCTCCTCGATCGCCGCGAGCCTTCTCGAACGCGCCGGACGCGACGCCCTCGTCAACGTCATCGGCGGCACCGGCGCCTGGGTCCGCGACGGATTACCCCTCGAATAAGGAGCGGCCTAGACGTTGATCGTTTCGTGGCTCTTTCGCGCGCCGGAGCGCTCCAGGAGTGTGAGTCTCGCGAGGACCTCTGCCTGTCCGCGGAGCAGCGCTTCGATCTCGATCTCGGCTTTGAGATTCACCTTGTAGTCGTTCTCGGCGAGGAGCTTGTCCTTCATCGACTGGCGGTTCTGACTCATCATGATGATCGGCGCCTGGATCGCGGCGATCGTCGAGAGGGCGAGGTTCAGAAGGATGAACGGATAGGGGTCGAAGGCGCGCTTGTCCCCTTCGATAATGTTGATCCCCATCCAGAAGACCATGATGAACGCGAAGATGCCGATGAACGGCCACGAGCCGCCGAACCTGGCGACGCGGTCGGCGATGCGCTGACCGAACGTGAGCGCCTCTTCCGCTTCGGAGACGACATCGCGCGACACGCGGCGTGACATCAGCTCGTTCGTCTGGCGCAGCCGCTCCCCCATCTCCGCGATGATGCGCAGCGCGGCCGCGGGGTTCTTGTTGACGAAGTCGACCAGGTCCGCGCGGTCGAGGCGGATCAGCTCCGAATGCTTCATCGCCGTCGCCGTGGCGGAGCGCGGCGAGCCGTCGAACAGCGAGAGCTCGCCGAAGTACTGGCCGTTGAAGAGCGTGGCGAGCACGACGCGCCCCGTCCCCTCGCCGTATCCGATCTGCACCGCGCCGTCTTCGATGATGTACAGCGACGAGCCTTCGTCGCCCTGCTTGAAGATGATGCCGCCCTCTTCGAAGACGACTTCCTCGAGCCGGAGCGTCAGCGCGTCGAGGTCTTCGCCCGTGAGCGACTCGAACAGCGCGATCTTCGACAGCAGCTCCCTGTGCCGGGGATCGATTTGTTGCATGGGGGTAAGGATAACGTACGACCCCTCATCCTTCGCGCAACCGCTGGGCATGAGCCGTGAGGAGATCGCTACGCGTGATGATGCCGATGACGCGGCGGGGGTCTTCGCGGGTGACGACCGGAAGGCGGCCGACGTTTTCGCGGACCATGTGATCGGCGGCGTCGCGGAGCGAGTTGTCGAGGAAGACGACCGACGGCGGGTGGGTCACGAGATCGCCGATGCGTGTCTCCGCGGGTTTGCCGACGTAGTCGCGCCGCGTGATGACGCCGACGATGTGGTCCGCCGCGTCGATCACCGGGAAGCCCTGATGCGTCTCCAGCGTCTCGCGCGCCTCGGCGATCGTGGCGTCGGCACGCAGCGTCTTCACCTCGCGGCTGCACGCATCCGCCACCTGGATCCGATCGAGATAGTCGGCGTGATACTCGGACGGAACGCGCACGCCGCGGCGCGCCAGCTTCTCCGTCATGATCGTGTTGCGCATCAGCAGCGCGGAGACGAGATAGCCGGCCGTGCATCCGGCCAGGAGCGGCAGCATGCCGAGCGGCTGCAGCGTCGTCTCGAAGGCAAACACCACCGAGGCGAGCAACGCGCGCGACGCGCCGGCGAACATCGCCGCCATCCCGACCAGTGCAGCGATTCGCGGATCGATGCCGAAGTGCGGGAACTGCATCCCGGCGAGCTGGCCTAGCACCACTCCCGCGCCGCCGCCGATCGTGAACAACGGTGCGAGCGTGCCGCCCGACGTCCCGCTGCCGAGCGAGATCGCCCACGAGACGAACTTCGCGATGCAGAGGATCAGGACCGTCTCACCCATGATCCTTCCCGCCACCATCCCTTCGATGTTGTCGTAGCCGACGCCGAGCGTACGCGGCGCAAAGATGCCGACCGCGCCGACCGCGAGGCCGCCGATCGCCGGCCACCACATCCAGTGAATCGGCAGCTTCTCGAACAGGTCTTCGATCCAGTAGACCGCGCGCGTCACGTACACCGCGAGCCACCCGACGATCGCGCCGATGATCGCGTACGTCGCCAGCGCCTCGCCGCTCGGGCGCGCCAGAAGCGGCATCGCAAAGATCGGCTCCGTGCCGACGTAGAGCATGCGGACCGCCGTCGCCGTGGCGCTCGCGAGCGCGACCGGGATGATCGACCGCGGCCGGAACTCGAACAGCAGCAGCTCGATCGCGAGCAGCACCGCCGACACCGGACTCCCGAACGTCGCCGCCATACCGGCCGCGGCGCCCGCCGCGAGGAGCGTCTTCCGCTCCGAGGCGTTCATCTTCGTGATTTGTCCGACGAGCGAGCCGAGCGCGCCGCCGGTGGCGATGATCGGTCCCTCGGCGCCGAACGGTCCGCCCGTCCCGATCGCGAACGCGGCGCTCAGCGGCTTGAGGAACGTCACGCGCGCCGGGATGCGGCTCTCGTTCAGGAGCACCTGCTCCATCGCCTCGGGGATCCCATGTCCGCGGATCGCCTTCGATCCATACCGCGCCATGTAGCCGACGATCACGCCGCCGATCGCCGGGATGAAGAGCACCAGCCAGCCGCGGTGATTCCCGGCCGGCGAGACGAAGGCTGTCGAGAAACGGCCGTAGAAGCTGATGTTCGTGACGAGCGCGATGATCGCCATCAGCGCCTGGGCCACGAAGCCCGTGACCAGCGCCAGGGCGATGGACCAGGCGCAGACGATCAGGACGCTCTTGTCGATGAGCGCTCGCTCGACGGGTACGCGGCTGTTTTCAATGGAGGGGGCGAGAGACGGAGCGACCGGCACGCCTTCGGTGGTCGCGCCTCGGTCGATATCGGATTGACTCA
>DASXIH010000445.1:0-5521 GCA_036498125.1 Thermoanaerobaculia bacterium | reverse complement strand
CGAGATGGCAACGTCTGCGTGGACGGCATCACGCATCAGCTCCACCGTCTTCGCTCCGAGCTCCTCGATCGAGACCGGCTTCGCCAGGTTTCCGATCGGTTTGAACAGCGGCGCGTATTGCGGATCGCTCTCGAGGTCTTTCTCCATCGAGGCGACACGGCTTGCGACCACGGGATCGGGTTTCATGCTCGCGTCGACGCGGACGAGGTGACCCGTCACGCCGGTCAGTTTCTTGCCGTCGAACGACAACGTCACGCGGCTGACGTACGTCAGGTACTGGCCGGGCGAGATGAACCACGTCTTCGTACCGGGGATTTGCGTCAGCTCCTCTTTCAGGTGTCCGTGCGTTCCGAAGACGACGTCGATGCCTGGGACGGAGCGCGCAAGCTCGTAGTCGTCGGCTTTGTACTCGTGGCCGATCATGACGACGACGTCGGCGCGTTTGCGTAAGTCCTCGACGGCCGTCCGTGCTGCGGCGACGCGATCGGTGAACGTCATCCCTTTCGTCAGCGAGGCAAAGTCGGACCCGGCCACGGCAAAGACACCGATCCGGATGCCTTTGCGGACCACGACGGTCGATGCCTCGAAACCTTCGGTATTCGCGCTGAGGATCGGATAGCGGATCTCTTTCCGGCAATCATTGAAGGCTTCGACGCCGTAATCGAAATCGTGGTTCCCGAGCGCCATGGCGTCGACGACACCGTTCAGCCACGGCCACTCCCCGCAGCGGTACTTGTCCGACCATGCCGGCGACCCTTTGTTGATCATGTCGCCGCCGCTGAGCACGACCGCCCCCTCGGCGCCCCGCGCATGCATCATGTATCCGATGGCGCGGGCGATGCCTCCCTGCTCCTCGCGCCCTTCGCTGTAGAACGGGAGGGCGTGGGAGTGGTAGTCGGAGAAATGCAACAGGACGATCTTCGTCCGCGCAAAGAGCGGAACGGCGCAGACGAACAGAACGGCAAACAGGAGGCGACGCATGGCTCGCGGAAGTGTAGCGAATCGGAAAACCGCCAAACGTCTCGCTGTCTCGTTCCGTTTCACTTGTACCCGACAGGAGGAATCTTGAAACGACGACTCATCGTCTCTCTCTCGTCACTGCTTCTCGCCTGCGTGGCGCAGGCGCAGATACCGCCGGCGCCCGCGGTCACCATCAGTAGCGTCTCGCCATCGGGCGGCCCGACAACCGGCGGGATCGACGTGACCATTCAGGGCACCGGTCTCCAGCCGCACATCGAGTGCTTCGCTCCATGTCCGACCACCGTGACGTTCGGCGACACCACCGTCGAACCGTATCGCGTCAGCGACACGGAGCTCACGGTGAAGTCGCCCGCTCACGCAGCGGGAGCGGTCGACGTCAAGGTCACGGTACCCGGCAACGGAACCGCCACCGCGACGCAGGCATTCGTATTCAGTGCGGCCTCGCCGGCAATGTGGGAGCCGGTCCTGATTCCCGTCTACATCGACAGCGCCACGCCGGGAGCAAACGGCTCTCTCTGGCGCACGAATTTGTGGATTCACAACGGCGGCACCGAGAATCTGCAGATCGCTCCATGGCCGTGCAGCCTGCCGCCCGGCGTTTGCGCGGCGACCTTTCCCTCAGCGACGACGCTCACACCAGGACAGTCGCTGCACAACCTCCCGTCCATTTACGCGCCGTTCCCAGAGCCCGGCCGGATCGTTTATCTCAACCGGACCGCCGCCGATGACGCGGCGATGAATCTTCGCGTAGTCGACGATTCGGGCATCGTCGTCGACGCCGGAACGGAAGTGCCGCTCGTACGCGAGCGCAACCTCCTGACGAAGCCGGCCACGTTCCTCAACGTTCCGCTACTGAACACGCGCCTCCTCCTCCGTATCTACGACCTCTCGACCAGCAATACCGTCTTTCACGTGACGGTGTTCGGCCAGAGCACGGACATTCCGGCCGACCCATTCGCCCAGGCAACGCTCACCGCAGTGGCATATGACAGCGGCGACTTCCATGTAACGCCCGCCTATGCCGAGTACGCGATTGTGGTGAACCTCGGGCCGATCCTCCTCGCAAAAGACGCCGCGTTGCGCGTGCAGGTCACGCCGATGACGCCCGGCAGCCGCTATTGGGCGTTTGTTTCCGCAACGAACAACACGACGAATCACGTGACGCTGATCACACCGCAATAAGAACGAAAAGGGCGCACTCGCGTGCGCCCTTTCGTCGTTGCCGTTGGTGTGGATTACTTGCCGAGGACGCCCTGCATCTCGCGGATCGCGGCCTCGCGGCCCTTTTCCTTGGCAGTGCGCTGATACTGCGCGCGCTTGCTCGCAGGAATCTGGCGGATCAGACCGAGATAGCGGCCCTGAAGCTGGCGTGACGCGAGCTGCTCCGGCGTAATGGCCGAGCGTCCGCGGCGGCGCGCGCCTGCGCCTGCACCGGTACTCGCTGCTGCTGCAGGCGGACGTCCCGGCGGGCGGCCCGGACGTCCCGGCGGACGACCCGGTCCACGATTCGCCGATCCCGGCGGACGGCCGCGGCGACGCGGCGCTGCTGCGGCAGCGGTACTCGTTCCGCCCGACGCGCCGCCGCCGATCGTGGCAGCGCGGAGCTGCTCCAAACGGCGCTCGAGGTCGTTGATCTCGCTCTGCATGTCATTGATGTAGCGCGAGACTTCGCCCGGGGAAATACGACGATCGGAGATTAGACGATCCAGAACGTAGCTGGCCTGTCCGTGGGAGTAACTTGTGGGTGTATTCGATCTTGGTGGTCTTGGCACGTTTCACCCCTCCTAACGCACAGATGATTGTGCAAAATGCACAGAAAAATCAACAGAAAAGACCAATCAATAGCGGTAATGATCGGGTTTATAGGGTCCTTCGGCCGGCACACCGAGGTATTTCGACTGCTCCGGCGTGAGGGTCGTCAGCTCCACGCTGAGGTGCTGCAGGTGAAGGCGTGCCACTTCCTCATCGAGCTTTTTTGGAAGCACATAAACCTGCTTCTCATACTCCCCCTTGTTCTGCCATAGGGCGAGCTGCGCAAGCATCTGATTCGTGAACGAAGCCGACATGACAAAGGACGGATGGCCCGTGGCGCAGCCGAGGTTCATGAGCCGCCCCTCGGCGAGGATCAGCACGCTATGGCCGTCCGGGAACACCCATTCGTCATATTGCGGCTTGATGTTGACCTTGCGAATGCCGGAGACCTTCTTGAGCCCGGCCATGTCGATCTCGTTATCGAAATGGCCGATGTTGGCGACGATGGCGTGGTGCTTCATCTGGCCCATGTGGGCGGCCGTGATGATGTCCTTGTTGCCGGTGGTGGTGATGAAAATGTCGGCTTTGCCGACGACTCCTTCAAGTGTCTTGACCTCGAACCCCTCCATCGACGCCTGCAACGCACAGATCGGGTCGATTTCGGTAACGACGACGCGGGCACCCTGGCCCCGAAGCGCCTGGGCGCATCCCTTGCCGACCTCGCCATAGCCGCAGACGACCGCGAGCTTACCGGCGATCATCACGTCGGTGGCGCGATTGAGGCCGTCAATGACCGAGTGCCGGCAACCATAAATATTGTCGAATTTCGACTTGGTCACCGAGTCATTGACGTTGATGGCCGGGAAGAGCAGGTCGCCCGACTCCTGCATTTGATACAGGCGATGGACGCCGGTGGTGGTCTCTTCGGAAACTCCGCGGATCTCCGAGACGATGCGCGTAAAGCGCTTCGGATCGCGGACGAGCTCGCGGCGGAGCAGGTCGAGAATCACGCCCCACTCTTCCGGATCATCCGCCGGATTGAACTCGGGAACGTGGCCCTTCCCTTCGAATTCGACGCCCTTGTGCACGAGCAATGTGGCGTCGCCGCCGTCGTCCACAATGAGGGTCGGTCCGCCGCCGTCGGGCCACAGGAGCGCCTCGGAGGTGCACCACCAGTACTCCTCGAGCGTCTCACCTTTCCAGGCATAGACCGGAATTCCGCGGGGGCTCGCAACGGTGCCGCCCGTCTCTGGCCGTCCGACGACGACCGCCGCGGCGGCGTGGTCCTGAGTCGAAAAGATATTGCACGACACCCAGCGGACGTCAGCACCGAGGAGGTGCAGCGTCTCGATGAGGACTGCCGTCTGTATCGTCATGTGCAGAGAACCCATCACCTTCGCTCCGGCGAGCGGCTTGGATGCGGCGTACTTCTCACGCACGGCCATGAGGCCCGGCATCTCGTGCTCGGCGAGGCGAATCTCCGCGCGTCCGAGCTCGGCGAGGCCGAGGTCGCGGACTTTGAACGGCTCGCGGCCGGCCGCACGCGCGGCGTCGAACGAATGGGTGATCTCGAGGGTTGCGGTCATGAAAACTCCTTCGTAGTCGGCGTGAAAACGCCGAATTCTACATGCCTCATTCCGCGGCGCCGATGCGGCGATGACGCGCCAGCGTATCGCGCTGCAGGCGATGCGCGAGCCAGATGCGCTCGACCACCGGATACGCCGCCACGAACGGCAGGATCAGGACGGCGCCGACAGCTCCCTGCAGCACGCCGCCGGCTGTAACGGCCAGCAATACGGTCAGCGTCGAAAGCCGCATTTCATGGCCGTACACGCGCGGGATGATCCAGTAGCTCTCCGCCAAGTGATAGGCGAGGTAGACGATGAGAACGACGATCGCCTTCCACGGCGCAGAGAGAAACGCGAGCGACACCGCCGGAATGGTCATGACGATCGTTCCGACGACCGGCACGAGGTCGCAGAGGAACGCCAGGACCGCGAGCACCACCGCCGCCTGAATGTGCAATGAGAGGCAGGTGACCAGCGCGATGCCGCCGCAAAGACAGCAGGTGATCGCCTGGCCGCGCATGTAGGCGAAGATGATCGGACAGACGTCGTCGCCCGTCTGCCGCAGTTTCTGCCGGTTCTCGGGTGACGCGAACGCGATCAGCCACTCGTAAACCTTCGCCCCCTCATTGAGGAGATAGAGCGTGATGACGAGGATCAGGATCACGACCGTGAGGCCGCTGAGCGCATAACGGGCGCCGATCAACCCACGCAACGCGACCTTCTGCATCTGCGCGGGAGTGGGGGCGGTCACCGGCGGTACGAATTTTCCGAGCCGCGAGACGAGCGCCGGCAGTTGTCTCGCGAATCCGGCGATCTGCTCCAGCATCAAAGGCACGACCCAGAACAGGAACGCGCCGAGCAACGCGAACATCGCAATGGCCACGAGGCCGATCGCGAGACCTCGGTGGATGCGATGCCGCTGCAGCCAGACGACCACCGGGTGCAGCAGCACGGCGATCAAGACGGCGACGATCACCATGAGGATCACCGGCCAGAGCTTGATCGCGACCGCGACCAGGATGGCGAACAACGCCACCTTGACCAGCGTCCCAAAGGGGATCCGGAGCTCGAGATCCTCGGCCATACCCAGACTCCATGCACGTCACGTGTCAGGAACGTGACACAACCCCCCGTCCTACCGTTTACGATTCCGGCGCAAGGAAAGGAGTCCCCTGGATGAACCGGTGGATGAAACTGTGGATGAAACGGTGGATGAAACG
>DASXIH010000444.1:0-1980 GCA_036498125.1 Thermoanaerobaculia bacterium | reverse complement strand
GTGTGCGTTGCGAGATCGACGAGCGTGATTGGCTTTCCGCCGTGCTCCGGGACCTTCGTTCCCTTCGGAAGGTACTTCGACACCGGATCGTTGAGCGCCACTTCGCCGCGTTGCACCGCGTCGGCGAGGAGCAGCGACGTGAAGACTTTCGTCACCGAGCCGATCTCGAAGACCGTGTCGCCGTTCAGCGGGCCCTTGTCGTCGCGATCGGCATTCCCGTACGCAACGATGCGCCATCCCGACGGCTCGATCACGCCGACGACGATGCCGACGCCTTGCTGTTGCGCGTCGATGCGGTCGGCGAGAATCTTCCGAATCTCGGCGTCACTAGCGATTTGCGCGGATGCCGCGGCGAGATGCGCCGCTACGAGTACCGCCATGAAAAGAGCCGCAATGACGCGCTTCATCTCACCACCGATGGTAAGCCGGATGCCCCTCTTTCACCGCGACGAACAGGCCGCGACACGTTGCCGTCACCTTTCCGTTCGCCTCGATCGAGGCTTCGACGACGGCGCGATCGCCGGCGGGCGATTCGACGACGCGCGCTCGTAGCTTGAGCGGCGTGTTCATCGGCGTCGGGCGTTTCAGGAAGACGTGGAAGTCGGCCGTGACGGTGCAAGGCGGCGTGTCGCTCTGCGACTTCTTCATCAGATACATCGTCGCCGCCCAGTTGCTGTGGCAGTCGAGCAGCGCGCCGGTGATACCGCCATTGAGCACGTTCTCGAACGCCTCGTGATGCGGCTGCGGCGTCCACTCCGCGACCAGCTCGTCACCCTCTTCGAAGCTGCGGATCCGCAGCCCCTTCTCATTCGCCGGCCCGCAGCCGAAGCACTTGTTCTGCGGCGCGTATTGCTCCTGAACGCTCTTCATAATCAATTTATCCTCCGCTTCGCGGCAAAGGATAAATTTCCGAGGCAAACAAAACCACATCCGGAAAGAACGCGCGGAACCTCCGCTCCAGCTCCGCGCGCGAGTCGACGAGATGATGCGTGGCAGAGGCGAGATTCACGGGCCGCGCGACGCGGCGCGACATGCGCGCCAGCGTCAGCTCGATGCCGGCGATGTCGCGGTATCCGATCAGCCACTGCTGGTCGCGCATCCACGGGTAGACGTCGCGCAGACGCTCAGGGAGTTCGTCGAGGTGGGCGTCGAGCGTCGCGTGCGTGCGGTCGATGAACGATTCGAGCGTCTCGCCCGCGTACTCGTCGAAATGGCAGGCGAGGAAGTGATCGAGGAAGACGTCGGCGATGACGCGCGCGTAGTGGCCGTGCTCGGGGATCAGGACGCGGCGGAAGGCGGCGACCTGCGGGTGCGCGTCGGTGAACGCGTCGATCTTCCGGTGCGCCATGATTCCGGCGCGGATGCCCGGCGTGAAGCGATCGTGCAGCGGCCCCTTCACGAAATCGCCCGCGAGATTGCCGATGAGCGACTCCGGCGTGTCGTGCGCGAGGAAAAGGTGTGCAAGAAAGTTCATTACTCGTAGAGTCCGACGAGCCGCCGGTTCCACCACGCGCCGGTCCGCGCTCGCTCCGCGCTCGTCGTGAACCAGTATTGCCACAGCACCGCGCGTACCGCGACCGGCGGGTGATCGGCGAACGGGTTTCCTGCGAAGAGCTCGAGCACCTGCGGCGAGCCTTCCATCAGCCGCTCCTCGGTGTTCATCACAAACGGATTGTCTGCCGCAGGACCGAGCGATGCGAACCAAAGGTTCCAATCGAACCGCGGCTGATACGGCGCGTAGATCCCCGGCGGCTTCTTCACGTCCTGCGGCTTGTACTTGAAGGGATACGCGATCCACGTCTTTCCATCGTGCGTGCCCTGGAACTCGATCTCGAACCGCGCCCGCGTCATGACGGCGAAGAGGCCGAAGTTGTTGACGATGCGCGTGGGGGCGAGGGCGGTGGCGAGCGGGAACGCGGGGAAGAAAAACATCACCGACGTCGTCACGAGGTGCGCGACGAGGATGGTGGTTAGAACTGC
>DASXIH010000443.1:0-2393 GCA_036498125.1 Thermoanaerobaculia bacterium | reverse complement strand
CCGCTCCGTTGCGAAAGAGGCACTACTTTTCTGATGCGATCCAGCGGTCGATGCGGGCGTCGAGGACGTCGAGTGGGAGGTTGCCGCCGGACAGAATCGCGTCGTGGAACTTCCGCTCGTCGAACTTTGAGCCGAGCTTGTCGCTCGCGCGCTTGCGAAGCTCGCGGATCTTGAGCTGGCCGAGCTTGTAGCTGCACGCCTGAGCGGGCCAGGAGATGTAGCGGTCGGTCTCGGCCTGGATGGTCGGCTCGTCGACGGCGTGCGACTTCCGCATGAAGTCGACCACCTGATCGCGCGTCCAGTTCATGTCGTGGATGCCGGTGTCGACGACGAGACGGACGGCGCGGAACAGCTCGGAACAGAGGCGACCGTAGTCGGAGCCGGGGTCCTGATAGAAGCCGACCTCCTTGCCGAGCTGCTCGGCATACAACGCCCACCCTTCGGCGTACGCGGAGTTGCCGCCGTGCTTGCGAAACTCGGGTAGCCCCTTGAGGGTCTGCTGAATCGACAGCTGCATGTGATGGCCCGGGATGCCCTCGTGATAAGCGACCGCCTCGTCGTCGATCATCGTGCGGTGCTGGACGTCGGAGACGGCGACCGAGACGCGGCCCGGGCGCTTTCCGTCGGGCGTGCCGGTCTGGTAATGCGTCGCGGCGGCCTTCTGGAACTCGGGGATCGCTTCGACCGTGACGGGCGCCGAGGGAATGATCGTGAAGAGCTGCGGAAGCTTCGTCCGCATGTCCGCGATGTGCTTGGAGAAGTCGTCGAGAATCTGCTGCGCCGAGGCGGGCTTGTACTTCGGATCGTTCTCGACGTGCTCGCGGAAACTGGCGAGGTCGGCGTAGCCGTTCGCCTTCGCGAGCGCCGTCATCTCGGCGACTATGCGGTCGTACTCCTTGAGGCCGATCTCGTGGATCTCGGCCGGCGTGAGATTCGTCGTGGTCAGACGGCGAATCGCGGCCTGGTAACGCCGCTTCCCGTCCGGGAGGCTCTCGATCGAGAGCGTCTCGCGGCCGTACGGGACGTAGTCCTTCGTGACAAAGTCCGCGAACTGCTTGTACGCGGGGATCACTTCGTTGTTGACGACGGCCGTGATCTCGTCGGTCAGGCGCTTCTTGTCGGCATCGGAGAACGACGCCGGCATCTTCTGGATCGGACGCAGGAACGGATTGGCGCTGATGATCCCGTTCGCCTGCTGCGGAAGCTTCGCGGCGAGGAACTTCACCATCACGAGGTGGTCTTTCACGCCGGCGCGCAGCACGTCCTCGGTCTGGTGGAGCGCGTTAGGGATCTGGTGCAGCCGCGCGATGTAGTCGTCGTAATGCTTGACGGAGTCGAACGGCATCGAGTTCGGCAGGTCGGCGAGCGCGGTGTGAAGCCCTCCCTGCGCGGTGACCGGCATCTCGTAGTTCTTCAGATCCCAGTCGTCAGCGTTCTCCTGCAGGTTCTTCTCGAAGAGATCGTGCGACGTGCGGTCTTCTTCGCTGAATCCCGCGGTGTCGATCGCCTTGATGCGCTTCAGGAAGTCGTTGTTGATCTCCTGGCGCTTCACGACGGACGCGAGCGAGTAGTCGCCGAGCTTGTCGTTGTAGCGATAGTCGCCGACAGCCGTCGCCTGCGTCGGGTTGAGTTTCAGGTTCGTCTCCCACGACTCGGCGAAGAGGGCGTTCTGCTTCGCGAGACGGTCTGCGACGGACGACTCCGCCGCGAACGCGGCGGACGCGGTCAGGATGAGCGTGATGGATAGGAAGGATCGGATGCGCATCGGCGGAGGCTATCAGAAGTCCTCAGTCCTGAAGACCGTGGGCTCGTCGTGACACCCATCAGACGACACCGTGACCACCATGCGTCAGCACGTTGCCGACGGTGGCTATGATCACTCCGACATCAGAGCAGCCGGAAAGGAGCATTCGCGCCGCTTCGTAACGCGATGGCGCATCGTTACGGAGACGTCGCGACCGACATCGACGAGCTCCTCGAATATCGGCGTCGACGCGCAGCGACGGGAAGTCTTCTTTCGGCCGTCGCAGCGGAAGAGAAAAAGTCGTACTACGGGACTCGCGGCGAGGAGCAGGTGCGCGCCGGGAAATACCAGTCGGTGCTCGCTACCGCGACCACGTTCTTCCATTTATCGACGCGTTGATGCTGCCGGAAGTATTGACGACCACCCGAATGGGACCTATGTTGGGAGCCAGTCCAGCGAGGTGAGTCATGGCAGAAAAGAACAAGGGCGATGAAGTCCTCACGCCTGGCGGGAAGCGTCAGCGATCGGCCGTTCATGAGGTAAAACCGGGCGAGGTCGTTACAGGAGAGGGAGCGAATCCGACGATTCAGCCCGACACACAGCGAAAAACACCGGCGCCAGATGCCGGCCATGGCGACCTCGTTCTCAC
>DASXIH010000442.1:0-3806 GCA_036498125.1 Thermoanaerobaculia bacterium | reverse complement strand
TCGGCCTCGGAACGTTCTTCGTCGTGGCGATGGTCTGGCTGGTGCTGGCGGCCGGCGGTCACGACTTCTTCGTACGCGACATCCGCTGGTTCATGCTCGGCACCGCGCTCGCGGCGGCACTCGTCACCGGCTATGTCGCCGGATATGTCGAAGACTGGCGCGGCGCCGGCGTCGGCTTGTGGAACGGCTTGGCGAGCTGGGGTGTGATCATCGTGCTCGCCAGCATGTTCGTGCTCCCCAATTTCCTACGCCCGTTGACGCGAACGCGCGGGGCGACCGCCTTTCTGCGGAACCTCGATTTTCAGATGATGGTCGCCGTGTGTTGCGCGTTCGGAGGCGGCCTGCTGCTGGCCGGCCTCGCCGCCGGCGTCGGGGCGGCTTCGCGCCGGCCGAATTCGCTCTTCAAGATTTCGGCCGACGCCGAACGCCAGTTCCTCGAAGACCTGGACGCGACTTCGAACCCACGTCCGATCGGCGTAGGCGACATCGGATAGTGCAGACCACGCGATCGCGGGATGCGGACACGCGGGCAGGAGACGCATCATCACGCGCGCCCGACGAAGGATGGTCGAGATGAGCAAGACCGGCGTTCCTGCGTTCGACACGACGATTGAGAAGACTGATCAAGTCATCCGCGACATCGAAGAGGCGTACGGCTGGCCCAGCGACCGCGGTCCGCAGGCGTACGCCGCGTCGAGAGCGGTGCTGCACGCGCTCCGCGACCGCCTTCCGGTAGAAGAATCAGCTGATCTCGCGGCGCAATTGCCGATGTTGCTCCGCGGTGTCTATTTCGAAGGTTGGAAGCCGGCAAGGGTGCCCGTGAAGATGACCCGGGATGAGTTCCTCGACCGGGTCCGCCGGGAGTTCACCTACGACGTCGAAGGCACAACTGAGCGTCTGGTCAAGGTCGTCGTGCAGGCTCTGCGCCGCTTCATCACCGATGGGGAGTGGGACGACGTCACATCAACGTTGCCGAAGGACTTCGCCGCGGTCCTCGCATGAGGAGGATGGTTTCACCGCGCCGAGCGCCTCTGCATCGTGCGGCGTCGCGAGGTGTGGTGTTTCGGACCGGAGGCTGACGGGCACGCGCGAGGGGGGCAACGATCGAGAAGGAGAAACCGACATGGCGACGACGGAACAGACCGGTGCGATCGGCGTGGTTGGACTTGTCCAGCGCGACCACCGTCAGATCGAGCAGATGCTCTCGAGGGTGGAGCAGGCGACGGGCAATGCTCGGCAGGAAGCGTTCGAGGACCTCGTGCGCAAGCTCGCCGTGCACGAGACCGCCGAGGAGGAGGTCGTGCACCCGCTGGCCAGGGAAGTCGGCGCGGAAGACGTCGCCGACGAAGTCCTCCGCGAGGAAGACGCGGCGAAGAAGGCGCTGGCCGCGCTGGATGGTATGGACGTGACGTCGCCAGACTTCGACGCACGGTTCGCGCGGATCAAGCAGGACGTGATGGCGCACGCGCAGCACGAAGAACGCGAGGAGCACCCGCGGATCTTGCAGAACGAGCCGCGCGAGAAGTTGGAGAGGCTCGCATCGACGTTCGAGCTGGCAGAAAAGGCTGCGCCCACGCATCCGCATGCCGGCTCGCCCGAGTCACGTATGGGCAACCTCATGCTCGGGCCGATCCTGGCTGTCGCCGACCGCGTACGTGACGCGGTGCGCGACGCGAAACGGAAGAGCTCCTAGGCGATGACGTCGTGAACTGCCGCCTCTGCGTGTGAAAGGTGTTCTCGCGGTTCGGCACGGGCGAAGGCATCGATCAGCGCCCCCTCGATCCATGCATCGGGGACGCGGGGGTGCACGTAGCTTTTGCGTGATACTGCGCGAGTGTTGTTGAGCCGTGCCGCCACTACATCGATCGCGGAGAGGATCTTCCTCTTCGCGTCGGTGGGTGAGCGGGGCCGGCCGAAGGCGACGAGCGCTTCGGCGGCGGTCACCGAACCGCCCCACGTCCGGAAGTCCTTGGCCGTGAACGTTGCGCCGGCCGTTGCGCGCAAGTAGTCGTTCACGTCGCCCGAGCCGACGTGCACCATGTTTCCACGATCGTCGATGTACCGGAAGAGCTCCTGACCGGGGAGTTCCTCGCACGCGTGCAGGATGCGTGCGAGCAGTGGGTCGCGCAGACGCACATGTTGCTCCTTCCCCGATTTCGCGCGGAACTCGAACTGCATGCTCTCCCCGTCGACCCGCACGTGCTCGTGATGGAGCGTGGTGACGCCGTACGAATGGTTCTGCCTCTCGTATTCGTCGTCGCCGATGCGAATCAGCGTCTCGTCCATCAGCCGGACCGCGGCCGCCACGACCTTGTCGCGGGGGAGGCCGTCGAGGGTGAGGTCCCGTTCGATACGAACGCGGAGAACGGGGAGCGCTTCTCCGAACGGACGCATGCGGTGGAACTTCGTGGCGTCGCGCACGGCGCGGAAGCGCGGGTGGTATCGGTACTGCTTTCGGGCCTTGGAATCGCGTCCGGTTGCGAGGATGTGTCCGTTCGGGATCGGGCTGATCCAGACCCGCGTCCACGCCGGTGGGATGCCGATCGCGTCGATCCGCCGCTGTTCCGCCGGGTCGTCGATGAGTGCGCCGTCAGGTCGACGGTACGCCCAGCCCTTTTCGCGGCGCTCACGGGTGATCCCCGGTATGGCGTCATTGACGTAGACCAAGCCGGCCTCGTCCGCAGCCCCGAAGGGGTCGAGTGTCATGCGCTCGCGGCGCTACCCAGGAGGAGCGTGCCGCGGCACTACGCAACCGCGTAGACCTGCCGCGGCAGCAAACCAATCTCTGCCGCTCGTCGTGCGGGCAGAGCTTCCGATCAGAGCGGCTCGAAGTACGCGAGCTCGTCGTCGGTCGCGAAGGACTTGACGGGATCGCACAGCGATGGGTCCTCGAGCACGTCCGCGTACCACCACCAGGCCGTCGCGAGCTGCCGCCCTCCCCAATCCGCAGCGAGCGCTTCCGCAGCACTTCGACGCCAGCGGTCGGCCCACGTGGTCCGTTGATCAGCGGTCCACCCGTCGAATGCCGTCGCGGTCACGTGGGCGTCCTCGATGAGCCAGCGCGTCCGGTCGCCGAGGATTGCGCGCAGATCACCACCCGCATCGAGGAATTCGCGCAGCGGTGCGATGTCGAGATCGATGGTGGTCATCGGCTTCCCCTCTCCAAGTGGGGTGCCCAGCTCCCGCGGCATCTGAACATCCGGGGGGTAAGAAGCAGGTAAACGTGGGTACGACGTACCGCGACGTCGCACGCGCTCCGAGCGCGATCCGGCTGTCAGTTGATGCGAAGGCCGAGGTTCACGACTGCCGCCGACACCTCGTGGATGCTGACATGCCGCGCGCGTGCGTATGTCCGCAGTCGTTTGAAGGCTTCGTCGACCCCGATTCCTTGATCGGCTGCAACCATGCCTTTGGCCTGTTCGATGACAATGCGACTCTCGAGCGCGCGCTCGAGTTGTTCGCGGACACGTTCGGCGCGCTCGAGCGCGGACGCGTTGCTGATGTAGCTGACCGCCATGTCGGCGAGCACTTGGGCCGCTTGGACGTCCTCGGGCAGCCACTCACGTGGTTTCGAGTCGTAGACGTTCAGGCTCCCGATCGTCTGGTCGGTCAGCCGCATCGGTATCGCAACGATCGACCGGAGGCCGAGCCGCACCGCGTCGGGCGCGAGCTCCGGCCATCGCGTCTCGACCGTGAGATCGTTCGATTGCGTGACCATGCCGGACTTGTAGGCCTCGACGCAGGCACCGTGTTGGGCGAGCTCCTGCACCCGTTCGATCTCTGTGATCGTTTCGTTGGACGCGGAG
>DASXIH010000441.1:0-3959 GCA_036498125.1 Thermoanaerobaculia bacterium | reverse complement strand
CTCCATGCGTACGTGTAGTTAGAAGCTGCCGCAACCGTATGGCCCTCCTGGCAAATCGCTTGAAATACAGGGAGGTGGGCAGTGGAAAGGAAGGAAGTCGTCATGTGGACGTTCGACGGAGAAGAATGGACGGAAGAGGGTGGAGCTCAGAGCACCGAGCGTAAGCCGGAAGCGTCGCTCCCGCCGAGGTGGGACGAGACGATGCCGGAACTCCAGGTGGTCGAGCACATCCCTTCAACGACGACTCGCATCAACTACGTGCCGTTGCCGCTTCCGTAAACATCCTGAAATCGACTGCAACGTGAGCCGCGCGGAAGCGCGGCTTTTTTCTTCATTGCGTTGTTTTCGCGAGGAACTCGGCGATGATCGGATCGACTTCGTCCGCGGCAACGTTGAAGATCCGATCCGCGTGGTAGTTGCCGGGGATGTCGATGATGTGCAGCTCCTTCGGCTCGTTCGCGCGCTCGTAGAGCGCGACGGAGTGTCCGTGGTCGACCAGCCAGTCGTTCTTCACGTGGACCAGGCAGAGCGGCGCGTGCACGCCGGCGATGTCATCGATGGCGTTCAGCTTCGGACTCCGTGCGAAGCGCCAGTCGAACTTCGGCCGGCGCAGCGCCTGTCCGAATGCGATGTGGCGATGGATGGTGAACGGGTTGATGCGCGGCGAGAGGCGGGAGAAGTCAGCGACCGGAGAGATGAGGAGCAGCGCGGAGAGCGGCAACTCGTGCCGCGCGGCCGCGGAGATGGCGATCGCGCCGCCGTACGAGAAGCCGAGGAGCGTGATCGAGTCGATGGAGCGGGAGACGAGATCGCGGGCGACCGCGGCGACGTCGTAGTGCTCGTTGAGGTTGAACCCGAAGACCCCTTCGCTGTCGCCGTGGCCGCGCAGATCGCAGATCGCGGTCTTGAATCCATGTCCCGTCAGGAAGGCCGCGAGGCGCTGCATCGAGGGGTAGCGGCGGTCGCGCCAGAAGCCCGGAACGACGAGGACGGCCGAGCGCGACGGGGCGTCGTAGAAGTCGTAACGGATCGTCGTGGCGTCGAACGAACGGACCTCGGCCGTGCTCGGTTCTTGCAAAAGTTGCAGTGCACGACTTGACATCCAGCGCCTCATTTCTAATATTAGCCCTCCGTGAGCCGCAAAACCGGCTCATCTTCCCGGCAGCGCCCGATCCCAAATTACCGAATCGAATTACGGGCAGCGGACGTTTCGCTGCGGCATCCAGATACGAAAAGAGGTGATCCCGGCACCCTCACGATTCGGACTGAAACCAGCGGTTCACACTGAAAGAGAATCTCAGGCCAATCATGGCCTGAAGAAATTGAAGGAGATTCAAGCAATGAAGAAGTCTTTTGTCATCACCATGGTCGCTCTTTTCGCGGTCGCGATTTTCGCGGTCGGCTGCAAGAAGGAAGAGAACGTCAACACCGATACGGCCACGTCCGATACGTCGGCCACGACGACGACCGCAGTCGCCACTGATACGGCGGCCACCGGCACCACCGGCACGATGTCGACGACCGACACGTCCATGACCAGCACCACCTCGACCACCGGCACCGGCATGACCTCCACCGACACGGCGATGACCGGCACCACCGGCACCGCGATGTCCTCGACGGCCCCGGCGACCGACACGACCGCCACGAAGGTCGAGACGAAGAAAGAGACCAAGAAGAGCAAGAAGTAAGCTCTTCCATTCGGTTCAGTTTTCGACGCCCTGCGCTCCCGCGCAGGGCGTTTTGCTTTCACTGGCACCTCTGTTGCTCCCCAGCAGCCAGAGCATTCCCCGCCCGGGAGGTGCCAACCTTGATGACTGTGAGAGGAACGAGATGAAAAAGACTTTGGGAGTCCTTTGCATTCTGGCGCTCGTCGTCTTCGCCTTTGCCTGCAAGAAGGAAACGAACGAGAACACGACGAGCAGTGAAACGACTGGTACCTCGGTGACCGATACCGCAGCGACCACCGGCTCGAGCGCGACGTCGGCGATGCCGTCCGGCACTTCGACCGACACGTCCGGCACGATGATGACGCAGACCAACGCGACGTCGACCACCGGCACCACCCAGACCACGACTTCCGGCACCACCGGCACGTCGACGATGGGGAGCACCACCGGCACGAGCTCTACGACGACAACCTAGTCAAATCCTCCGATAAGAGGCGGTAGACCTCGCGCGTGTGCCTCTCGGCCGCCGCGAGGTCTCCGCTGTTGTCGATGACGTAGTCCGCGTGACGCAGGCGCTCCTCCCGCGGAAGTTGATTCGCAATGCGCCGCGCCACCTCCTTCCGTGACATCCCGCGCGCGATTCCCCGCGCCAGCTGCGTTGCAGAATCGACGTCGACCACGACGAGCTTGTCGTAGCGCGGCACCGCCCCCGACTCGATCAGCAGCGTTGCTTCGACGATCACGATGCCGCCGGCAACGCCGGCGATCCGCCGATCCGCCTCATCCAGCACGAGTGGGTGAATGAGGTGATTCAGCTTCTGCGCGTCTTCGGCGCTGCGGAACGCGATCGCGGCCAGCCGCTCCCGATCGATCTCTTCGTCCGGACGAAGGATCTCGCGGCCGTACGTGCGCACGAGCGCGTCGTGACCCGCGGCCCCGGGGCGGTAGAGCTCCGCCACGAGCTTGTCGGCGTCGATCGTGACGGCGCCGAGCTTCCCGAAGATTTCGCGGATGGTCGATTTTCCGCTCGCGATTCCGCCGGTCAGCCCGACGCGGAGGATCAACTCCGTCTCCACTCCGCCGCCGTGACGGTGTTTTTCATCAGCATCGCGATCGTCATCGGTCCGACGCCCCCCGGCACCGGGGTGATGAATCCGGCGATCTCGCGAACGCGCGCGAAATCGACGTCGCCGATCAGCACGGAGCCGTTCTTTGCGAGGAGGCGCGACTTGTCGGGATCGTGCGCGAGATTCTCCCCGAACGACGTGTCGACACGCGTGGTGCCGACGTCAATGACGACAGCGCCCGGTTTCACCATCTCGGCCGTGACCGTCAGCGGCCGTCCGACCGCGGCAACCACGATATCGGCTTCTCGTACTCGCGCAGCGAGGTCGCGCGTTTTCGAGTGGCAGATGGTCACCGTCGCGTTCCGCTGCAGGAGGAGCGCGGCCATCGGCTTGCCGACGATGTCGCTCCGGCCGATGACCACCGCGTTGGCCCCGGTGATCGCGACCCCCGTGGAGTCGATGAGCCGGACGCAGCCGGCGGGCGTGCACGGCGCGAGCGTCCGCCGCCCGAGGTGGAGCTTGCCGACGTTGATCGGGTGAAAGCCGTCGACGTCCTTCTCGGGGGCGATGGCGTCGATGACCTTCTGCGGGTCGATTTGCTTCGGGAGGGGGAGCTGGACGAGGATCCCGTCGACCGCATCGTCCCGATTCAGCCGGTCGATCTCGGCCAGGAGCTCCGCCTCGGTCATCGTTACCGGAAAGACGTGCTCGCTTCCCCGTAAACCCAGTTCCTGGGCCTTTTTCGCCTTGCTGCGGACATAAATTTCCGAGGCTGGGTCGTTACCCACCCGGACGGCGGCGAGGCCGGGGGCGAAGGAGAGGCGGGAGAGGGCGGCGGTGACTTCGGTTTCGATCTCGCGGGCGATGGCTTTTCCGTCGATGAGGGTCGCGGACATCAGGTCGCGCTTCTATCACAACTGGTTGGGAATGCTTCGCTTGACGACCCGTGTTGGGCAGTGTTACCGTTTTGCCCCTTCTCCCAGGGAAGGTGTGTAGTTGTCTTTGAGTGTTTGATTTGCGGCGCTGCGGCTGTTCACACCTGCGCCCGGAAGTCTCCACCCAAGAATCGCGAGTGTTCAAGGAAGAGTCATGCGCACGTATTTTCCGAAGCAGGGTGACATCGAGCCGCGTTGGTTTGTGATCGACGCGGAAGGGAAGGTGCTTGGCCGCATCTCCACCGAGATCGCACGGATCATCTCGGGCAAGAACAAGCCGACCTACA
>DASXIH010000440.1:0-1836 GCA_036498125.1 Thermoanaerobaculia bacterium | reverse complement strand
ACGTTTTCACCTCGGGCCAGATCGGGCTCGACCCGTCGAGCGGGCAGCTCGTCGAGGGCTGCATCGAGGCGCAGACGCGTCAGGTGATGGCGAACCTTGCCGCGGTGCTCGCGGCGGCCGGGCTGACGTTCGCCGACGTGGTGAAGACGACGATCTTTCTGGTCGACATGAATGACTTCACCTCGGTGAACGCCGTCTACGGCGAGTCGTTCGAGGACGGCCCCAAACCGGCGCGCTCGACCGTCGCGGTCGCCGCGCTCCCGCGCGGCGGGCGGGTCGAGGTCGAGGCGATCGCCCTGCGCCGCTAGCCGCGCGTCACACTCTTACGTGGTCACATCGGGCGCCGCTGCATTGCGCGCACAACGCGGAACGTTCCGGCCGGGCCTTCGATCGTGAGGTCGCCGCCGAAGCGGAGACGCACCACGGTTTGGTTGCGCAGGTCATAGTTTATGAACGTTCCGTCGAGGGCCCGGGCGAAGCGAAACTCCGGGAGCTGCGGCGCCGCATCGACGTCTTGGATGCACTCGTCATGCGACCAGGCAATACGCACGAGCAACGCGCCTTCGCTGCCGATGATGCAGGCATACGAGTCGACACCGTTTCCGCTGGCGACCTCTCCGAGCGCGTTGACTGCCGTGATGGTTCCGACGGTGTCGCGAACCCCGTCCCAAAAGACGTGCTGGCGAGCTCGGACGTCGGGCGTGTCATCGAGTTGCAGCGCCATCCACCGGCGGTAGTCACCCACGACTGCATCCGCGAGCGCCTGATGCTGCTTCGCATTCCGCTGCGCCGCGGTTGCGGCGTACTTCGGCGGTATGGCGCTGATCACCGAAAACGCCGGCTGATCGCGTGGCTGAACGAGCAGCCCGGTGCGCTCGGCAGCGACCCGGACGATGATGCTGCTTCCGTAGTCACCTGCGAAGCGCTCGAGGTGATCGGAGTGGTAATCGACCGGCGGCGGCAGCTCGGGGACCGGACCGAAAACGAATTGCTGCAGCGGGTGAACGATGGCCGACCCCGGCGTCGCTTGATTCGTGAACATCAGCACCACGACGTCTTCGTCGAGGTAGCGCCGGAAGTCGGCGAGGAAGACGCCGTTGGTGCCATGGTGCGAAGCCACGGTCGTGTCGCGCGGCGTTTTCGAGATCGACCACCCGTACGCGTACGAGACCTCCTTCGTCATCGGGATGTTCGGGCGGAACAAGGCGACGTGGCTCTCGTCGGAGAGGACCGATCCGTCGCGCAGCGCACGGTGCCACCGCTGCAGATCGCGCAACGACGAGAGCAGCCCACCGCTGCCGCGCAGGTTCCAATAGGGGCCGTCGCTCGCCCACAAGTGGTCGAGCGAGGTTCCCCAATCGGCGCTTCCGTCGTATCCGTGTGCGATGCGCGTGCGATCCCAATCGGGCAGCACGTATCCGGTTTCGTTCAAGCCGGCCGGCCGGAGTATTCGTTCGCGCATCACCTGCTCGTAACTGCGCCCTTCGACGAGCTCGATGATCGCCGCGAGCAGCGTGTATCCGACGTTCGAGTAATTGAACGCCGTGCCCGGAACGCTTCCCAGCTTGGATGCCATGATCGCTGCGATGAGCCCGTCGCGGGTCAGCGGATCGTAGTCGTGGCCAAACGTGAAGTGCAAGCCGGCCGAGTGCGAGAGCAGCTGGTGAATGGTGATCGCGCGCTTGTCCTGCGGAGCCTCCGGGAAGAACGCCGCCAGCGTGTCGGTGACGTGCAGTCGTCCGGCCTCTTGGAGTGCAAGGATCGTCGCCGCGGTGAACTGCTTGGTGATCGAGCCGGTATCGAAGATCGTGTCCGGGGTGATCGGCGACTCCGTCC
>DASXIH010000439.1:0-11088 GCA_036498125.1 Thermoanaerobaculia bacterium | reverse complement strand
GCTCGAGGCGAGGGTAGGGATTTCATCAACTGCGACACTCCTCTCTGGTGGCACTTGAAGGAGCGCGCGAATGACGGTTAGAGCCAGTGCTGTCAATGACACATTGCTGTCGTACGCCATCTCGACGAATCCGGACCCTCTGCAGGCCAGCCCGCTCGATGGCGTGGTGTCGTACGGAGCGATCACCATCGTAGTGTCCAACGGAAGGCAGGAACCGGTGTACTGCGATGAGATTCGGTTCAGTTTCCCGGAAGGGACGCTTGCGCAAGATCTGACCAATGAGGATGCTGGCATCCTGGCTGTCATTAGCCCTTCCTCGTGGGACATTGCCGTCCTTGGCGGCGGCCTCTACTCCGCCACGCCGTCGAAACCCTCCGCCAACGAGATCACGACGTCGGGGCTGGTCGCGCAGATTTACAACATCGCGATCAACGACGAGCCCGGCTCCGTTCCGTTGAGCGTGGTCGAGACCTCGTCGACGACCAACAGCAAACCGTTTTCCGACTCGTACGGCCAGTACACACTGCCGAAGTTTCCGTATGGCTTCTTCTTCGGCAACTTCGCGCCCTCTTCGCCACAGGTCAGCAACAACGGCAGCGTCACACTCACGTGGGAGGCGGCCGACGGCGCGACGTACACGCTCTACTGGGGAGCACAGTCAGTGGACGTCACGGAAGTGCGCACCTACACCGCCGGGCCGCTCAACAGCGATACGACGTTCCTCCTGCAGGCGAGCTATCAATTGCAGGGCGAGACGGCGGTGATCTCGCTGACAGCGACCGTGAACGTCTCCACTCCGGACCTCACGGTCAACACATTGAACGTGAACAACACGGCCACGATCGGCACGCTCAGTGTGCACGGCCCGGCCGATCTCGGAGCGGACGGCCATGGCGTCAACATCGGGTCGCCGAAGGCGACCGGCGGCGTGCTCACTGTGCTCTCATCGAACAGTCACACCGAGATCGGCGACACCTACGTCACGGTCGGCCAAATCAACGCTCTCTGGGGAACGCTGCAGGTCATCGGCAGCCTCGAGGTGCACGGCAGCGTGCAGATGCAGAGCGCGTTCATCGCGATGCAACCACCCCAGGAGCTCTGGGCGACGAAGCTGATCGATGGGAATCACTTCGAGCAGGACTACGTGGCCAGCACGGACGGATTCGTAATTGGCTCGGTCTCGCCGAATGACAACGTAACCCGCAACGAAGTCGAAGTCGGCTTCCTGGGAGCTTGGACGAAGCAGGGCGTGTCTGTCAGTGCAACCGGCGGCATGTTCCGCGTCGACGATCAAAATGTCGTTCCAATCAATAGTTCCTTGACTCTGCCGGTCGCCCGGAAAGAGGTCTTCACGATCTCTCAGAACTACACCGTCTGGAACAACGCGCACCTGCCGTCGATGCGCTGGTGGTTCATTCCGCTCGGCAACGGCACTTGTGAGATCGTGACGACCAATATTGAGAATACGGCGGCGGTTCCTCCGGACGCGGTCACGCCGGACACCAAGTACCCGGGACGATAGCAGTCCTCTTCGCGGCGTCTCCTTCCTTTCATTTTTTCAATGCTGCCGAAAGCCGGAGCCACCCGCTACGGAGGACCGGTGGCACGTTCGAAAACTGCGCGGTCTGATCGACCGTCACCACGCCATACTCGGTCGGCGTCGTTCCGTCGTTCTGAACCCAGGACCAGGTGCCGCTCTTTTCCGCTGGAAGCGGCATGAGTATCTGCGCCGGCTGCCCCTGTGGCTGGCGGCGGTCGCTGAGCAGCGGCCCGACGTTGAACGTCACCTCCATGTTCGCGAGCGCCGGAGCGACGAACTGCTGCGGGATAGCGATCGTCGTGACAGGCAGCAGATCGGTGAATGCATTCACGGAGGCGCGAGGGTCGACAAACATCGTTAGGTAGACGACACTCGAGCTGTTGAACTGCATGTCGAGGAAGTTGCCGGGGCCGATCTGCTGCACGTATGGCGAGCTCACTCCTCGCGGGACGTACACCGCATCGAATTTGCTGTAGTCGCTGCCGACGTAGTAGCCGATCAGCCCGTCGTCACGCAGCGGCAGATCGCCGAGGCGTACCGGGAAGGTGTAGTTCGGAGTCTCCGGCGGGTCGGGCGAGAACGTGAAGCGCCAGCTCGGATCCGAGACGGCGGGGCCGTCGTACTCGTACTGAAGGCGCGAGCGGACGAGCGCCAGCGGACGCCCGATCAGCACCGACAGATACTGATCGTCGCGATTCCCCAGCGGATCGATGCTCCAGAGCGTCGCGTCGATGGTGCGCAGCATGGCATCGAACGCGTCGGGTCCGGCGGCCTGCACGCCGGCGAGAAAGCTCGCGAGCTGCGGGTAGTTTTCGGCGAGCGACCCGATCGTCTTGTACGTGCTGAACGGCGCAGCGAACCACTGCATGACGAACTGCTCCTGTTCGTCGAGAATGACGTAAGCCGCGCCGAGTGCCTGGCCCGCCGGGCCATAGCAGGCGATCGAGCGATCGATGTGATTCGGAAGCACCCATGCGCAGATCGGGTTCACGCCCGCATCGAGATTGAGGATCTCGTTGTCGTTCGTCGCCGAGACAAAATCGAGATCGAGGCGCGCCGGCTGCAGGAGACGCGGCGTCAGCTGCACCCACTTCTGCGGTGCGAGCGGCAGCACCGTCTTCGGCACGAGGCCTTCGCCGATCACCGGTGCGAATTGATCCGCCGTCCGACTGTTGACGATCTCCGCCGACTGCCCGAAACGATCGACGATCATCAGCCTCTCGAAAAAGAACTGTCCCGAGCGGAACTGCTGGAAGCCTGACGGTGGCCACTTGCCGAACGAGGGCTGGTCCTCGCCCGGGATCGGCATGCTGACGGCGCCGGAGTCGACAAGCTTCGCCAGCGTGTAATCAGGCGCGAAGTAGACGGTCTGATTGTCCGGCGCGAGGAGCGACATCGGGTTCTGCAGGATCAATTGCTCATTGAATCCAGTGAGCGACTGAGAGAGAAAATCCCAGTGCATCTTCTCGGTGATGAATTGCTCGACCGCTTTCAGGTCGGCGTCGGGATACGTCTTCAGGTACTGATCGATGCGAGACTTGAAATTGAAGCTGCTCTGCGGCGTGAGAAAGATGCGGCCGGCGATCTGCAGGATCGTGTCGACGCTCGTCTCCGCGCCGTTGCCGGTCCAGTTGTAGTTCTGCCCGTCGAACGTCCAGTTCGGATTGTCGTTCGTGCCGTAGACGATCGGGTAGAACGTCGCCTGCCACATCATGAAGAGCGGCGCCCACGGCTGCGTCCACGGTGCGAGCAGCACCGGCACGGTGCCGATGTCGGCGTCGTGCGCGTCCATGACGTGTTTGACGGCCTTGATCGTTTCGGGATTTGTTGAGCCGAGGGCGTCTTTTGCCACGAGCGTGGCGTCTTCCGGGTCGAGGAAAAACAACTCGGTGATCAGCGCGTTCGTCACCGGCGGCAGGTTGGTGGTGTTGACGAACGGCACTGCGTTGCCGATGTTTGACGCGGTGATCGCCTGGTCGTCGTAGTTGAAGCCCGTCACGACCTGATGGGAGAAGCGGCAGGGCAGCGGAACGACCGATTCGTCGAGCTTCGACTGCGCATTCGCGCCGGAGATGCAGACCACGGGATCGTTCGCGTCATGGAAATGCCGCTGGTCCGATCGCTTGAGCTGCATCGTCGACGGCAGCGACTTTCGGCGTGCAAAGTCGATGATCGAGGCGTCGAGCTGGTCCTGCGTGTCGCCCCACGGAATATTGTTGCGCGCGTTATCGACCGCGAGCATCAGGTCGTGCACCTGGGAGACGAGGCTGTTCGGATCCGAGGCGTCGAACGCGGCTGCGAATTCCTCGGGTGTAAGTCCGTATGGATACGGGATCCTCGTGCGCGCTTTCCCCTGTTTCCACCACACCTGATACAGGTTGTACTGGGCGGCGCCGCACTGCGTGACGAGCGTGTCGTACGCGAGCTGATCGCGATTGAGCTGATACAACCAGTCGGGTACGGATTGCGTCGGCGACGTTGTGATGTCGTCGTCGTTTGCGGCGACGATCTCCCAAACGTAGCCGCCGTTGAATGCGCCGAACCACGCATGGTTGATCGCGCGGTCGACGAGTAGCTGCCCGTTCGGCTCGTCGAGCATACGCACGAGGTCGTACTGAAACGCCTGCAGCAGCTCGGGGTCAATCGTCGGATCGTCCACTGCCTGCTTCGCGACCATTGCGGTGAGCGCGTCGATCGAGGTGTTCGCCACCGCGAGCAGCGCCTCGCCGCGCCGCGGTTTCTTCGACTGCCACTGCAGGCCGTAGACGAATCCCTCGTAAACGCTCTTCGTGGCAGTGTCGGTGGGCTGCGTAACGCTCCATCCGAGTTTGCCGATGTAGTCAATGAAGTTCCCGCTCGTTCCCCACGTCGCGAGGATGTCGGTCGCCGGATCGGAGTACCAGCCGACGACGACGTAGCTCAGCATCTCTCCCTCGGCGATGCCGCTCAGGGAGTCGTGCATCGAGAAGACGTTGTCGACGTATGGCTGATAGGCGGCAAAATTCACGTTGCCCGGCGAGACGGCCGTGAGGAACGCCGCCTGCGGGGCAGGGACAGTCCACGGCAGCGGCAGCACACGTCCGATGTGCGTCATCGTCAGCGTCGGTGCGAACGGATCGATGTACGACGAGCTGCCGTTCTCAGGATCGAGATAATCGCTCTCGACGACCCATCCCGCCGCGACGCGCGCGTCGAGCGGCCCGCTGAAACGGATCACGGCCCAGCGGTTCGGCACGAACGGCCACCTCGTCGTGCTGGTCACCGTGTCGTGCGTGCCGTGGCGCAGCGCGGCCGGCAAGCGCCAGTGCAGCCATATCCCGTCGTTGGCGGGGTCCCTTCCCCAGTCGCCATCGCTGCCGCTGAACGGAATCGGCTCGGGGCTCACAAACTTCGTCAGGTTCGAATAGACCATCCGCCAGCGCTGGAAGTTCTGGCCGCGTACCCAGGAGTTGACCAGCATCGCCTGCAGATCGATCGGAACGATGAGCGGTGAGTGATCGGCCATGCGGTCTCCTCAGACGAAGGAAAGGCGCTGCGGCGCCTGGAACATCTCGGTAGCGAATCCGGCGGGACTCATTGTGAAGCCCGCCGCGCTTGCGAGCGCAGGAAGCAGCCGCTGCACGTCGATGACACGCTGCCCGACTCCGCTCTGCGTACGGTAGTAGTCGCGGAATGGTCCGTTCTCCGGAAAGAGCCTGTTCAGCGGCGCGCCGACGGCGCTGCGCAGCTGGACCTTGTTCTCGGACGTCTCCATGCCGCGCACGCCGAACCGCAGTCCGTGCCACGGCTCGCTGAAGCGGACGGTCTGCGGAATGCCGTTGAAAAGAATGATCAGCACGTCGTCGGAGAGGCGCTCCATCCGGAGGATCTCGGTCGAGCCGTCGTCGGCGCGCACGACCAGTCCGGGCCAGCCGGCTACGAGCGCGGACCGGATCAGGATTCCTGACCGCGCGGGGAAGGCTTCGCTGCCGGTCGTGTCGACGCGCAGGTGCGGCAGTTTGCGCCGCTTCGCTCGATAAAGACCGACCTTGCGGCGCACGACGCGCCGGATTGGCTCGCGCATGACGCCGGTGATCTGCACGGCGCGGCTGCTGTCGACGCCAATGCTGAGCGCTCCGTCGACGAGCGACTCGATCCAGTCCTGATCGACGTAGAAGAACCGGATCGACTCCGGCGGCAGCATGCGCTGGTAGGGGATGAGCTGATTGAACGGAACGTTCTGCAGCAGGGCGAGCGCGGCGAGAAAGTCGGTGACCGTGTTCATCCCTTCGACCTGCTCCGCGATGAGCTGCTGCACGTCCTCACGTGCGAAGAGCTTCTGCAGCCGCAGATGCGGATTCGACAGCGCCGCTTCGTTGCGCCCGCGGCGCAGAGGCGCGCCCTCTTTGGTAGCGGTGCGCTCGTTCAACGCCAGGAACGTCTGGCGCAGCCGTTCGGTCGCGCCGGCGTTGAATTGCCTCGTGAGGTTCTTCCGCTCGAGGCCATGCTCGAGCAGCGCTTTGACCGGGAGATCATTGTAGCGGCCCGTCTCGATACGCTCCTGAATCGTGCGCACGTTAGTGGCGACTTCGCGCCGCGAATTCAGCATGCCGATCGAGAAGGCACGATCGGCAAGGCCGACCGCGCGGCCGATCTGGAACGCCGCCGCATACGACAAATCGAACACGCCCTGGTTCTGCTGATAGATCGTCACCTCGGACGACGACAGGTAGTGCGTGCCATTTTGCCGCCGAGGCAGCGGCTGCGGCATGACGGGCGTCAGCGGACCGCGATACCAGGCGAACGTGTCTTCGCCGACGGGCGTGTGGTACGAGAACGGCGCGTAGCCATCCTGGAGCCGCGTCAGCGCCGGCGACGGCGCGCCTGCCGCCGGGATGCGCAGCAAGAGATTGCCGGGATTGCCGGCTTCTTTCGTGACCAGGCTCTCCATCAGATCGGAGAAGCTCTCGCTCGCCGCCGGATTCGAAACGAACGACCAGTTCGCGAGAACGCACAGCTGCACGAATTCCATCGACGGCGCGCCGTTGCCGGGGAGGATCGATGTGAAGCCCTCAGGCGAAACGAGACAGGCGAAGTTCAGCGACCCCGAGAGATCGGCGGCCACGCGAGAATCAGGGAAGCGGTTCGATATCACGATGCCGTACCAGCCGTCTTCAATGGCGTCCGACTCCGCCTGGTCGCCGGTGTCGGTGGCACGCACGTGCGTGAGGCTCGCAAGCTCGTCGAGGCGCGGCACGACGGCGCTGAATACCTTCGCCGGAATGACGATGCTCTGCATCGTGGCGTGCAGCACGTCGTCCGGCACCCACTCCGGCTTGATGTCCGGCTTCTGAATTTTTCCTGCCGGATCCGCTGCAAGGAATTCTGCAACGGCTATGCTACGGAACTGTCGGTTCGTAACCGGATCGAGCACGATCTCGTCCGTCTGCAGCGTGAGCAGCGCCATCCACGGAACGGTGCGGTCGCCGGTGATTTCACGCTCCCATGGCAGCGCGCGGTCATTGAGCACGACGAACGGCAGATCGGCGGCGTAGAGGCCGTTGCTGCGATCCGGCGGGAACCGTTCGCCGACGTGGACCGGATCGACGGTGAACTGCGGCTGGCGCACTTCGAGGCGCTGGTGGATGTCGACAAACCAGTTACTGGCGTCGATGCCGGTGACGGTCGGCGCGACCTTGACGTCGTACGACCCGGCGGCGAGCGACGGGATGTAGTTGTCGTAGAGCTGAATTTGCCCAGGTGCGAGTCCTGTCGTAATCAGCGGCGGCATGCTTCGGCGGTCCTCCTCATCAGGCAGCGGGAACGAGCAGCGGCTGGGCGACGAACAGCTCCCCGGCCTCGGCGGCGAAGGTGGTCATCGCGCCGTTGGTGAGTGGATCGACTCCAAGGGCGGCGAGCGCGGCGTAAAGCTCGTTGCGTGGCATGACCGCAATCGTCGCGATCTCGTTTTGAATCGTGAGAATCGCGTTGCGTCCGGCCACCGGAATGTCGCCGGTCGGTGAGGCCGCGGACGTGATGGCGGTGATGCCGTCCGGGGAGAGGGGATCGTAGCGGAGGTTCTGGTCGACCGGAATGACGCCCGGCGTGGGGCCGAGCGCCGGCTGCGGCGCGTAAATCACGAAGCCGGTGAGCTGATTCGGCACGAGCTGCTCACTGGCCGGATCGAGGCGCGAGCCATCGCCCGCACCCCAAAGCGCCTTCGCCACGCCGACGGTCTGCGGCTCGGCCGTCCAGCCGATGTAGTCGATCTCGCTGCCGTCGAGGTAGATCGAGATCGCCTGCGACGCCGCACCGCCCTGCTGCATCGGACGGACGAACAATGCGTCACCGGTGGCGGCGTACGAGCCGAAGGTCAGCGACTGCAGCGGAATCGCCGACCGCGTGACCATCGAGAAATTGTTGTTGCGCACGATCCAGGGCATCCCGCTCTGCGACGGCTCGTTCGGCACCTGCTGCGCGGCCAGGCCCGTAAGCGCCGTGATCTTCACGACGTCGGGCGCCGGCGGAAGCAGCGTGGCGAAGTCGGCCCATTGCGACAGCGGCTGCGGCCTCGAGGGCTCATCGGTCGGTCCGAAGTGCACGGTGAACGAGATCACCCACCAGTGGATCGTCGCCTTGCCGCTGGTCGGCGGCCCCCACAGCGTCAGGTCCGCACTCAGCTCCACGCTCAGCGTCACGCTCGTGAAGAGCAGATTCATCGTGTAGGACGCCCCCACGCTGACCCCGACGTCGAGGATGAAGTAGAACGGCTTGAACCAGACGATCAGGTCGGCGTGCGCGGTGAGCCACGCGTTGAAGGCGCCGTCGTGGAAATTCAGTGCGAGCGAGCCTCCGGCCTGAATCGTGGATGGGGTGAGCGCGAAATACGCGCCGCCATTGATGCTGAGCGTCGAGTCATACGACCAGCTGAAGGCGACGCGCGGCGCGGTCGGGTAGTGCGCCGGCTTGTCGAAGTTCGGGTTGTATCCGCCGAGCGTGATCACAAAATCGCCGGCGTGGTTCTCGGCCTGCGGATCGGTGGGTTCGAACCAGAAATAGAAGGCGAATCCGCCGGTGAGCACGCAGGCCGGGTCGAGCAGGTACGAGTTGCGCGTGAGGTTTGCGGCGATACCGAAGAAGCCCTGCGACGGCTGCAGCAGCGCGAGCAGTTGCAACTGCACCTGCGCGTAGGGCCGCGGCGTCGCCGGTCCCGCCGGGAACGTCGCGGTCGAGAGGCCCATCAGCGAGATCGTGAGGTCGCTCCCGAACTCCACCAGCAGGAGGGCCACCGAGTTCACCAGCTGGTAGGAAGTGAACGTGACTCCCGCGGCGATCCAGTTCTGGCCGAGCTGCGGATAAACCCACGGATCCACGCCGCCCGTCATGGCCGTCAGCGCCTGCACAGGAGTCGCGTTCGTGCCGCCGACCCGGGACGGATCCGAAAGGCCGGCGATCAACGGGAACTGAAATACCTCCGCCGGCGTGGGAAGACGGACCTGGCTGTTGTAGCCGAAGCCGCCGAGGATGCCGGTCACGAAGAAAATCGGCGGCCCGCCGAACTTGCCGTGCAACTGCGCGAACAGGAACATCGACGGATTACCGTTTTTCAGCTCGACGTACGAGCCGTACGCCACCAGCGAGAACTGCGACGTCTTCACGATGACGGAGCCGTCGTATTCGTTTGCGATGTCGCCGCTCGACGGCCGCGTGTGAATGAAGCCGCCTCCGATCTCCAGCGGCGGCTTCTTGAAGTCGATGCCCAGGCCCTGCAGCGCGAACCGCGGATCGAACGTGGTGATCGGCGAGCCGATCGAAGCGCCGATGAGTGAAACCGTCAGCCCGCCGACCTTCAGCGACGCGTTCAGCGCGACCCACAGGACGCTGTCGGAGTAGCGCACGCCGACTTTGTCGAAGGCGACGGGACCGAAGCTCTTCTGGATGTTGAACCACATCGTCCCGTCGGACTGCGCGGGCGGAGTCGACGTGACGCTGCCGGCGTTGGTGCCGCTCTGCGGTCCGACGATGGAGTCGCCCGCGGTGCTCTTTCCGCCGTTCCGCTGCACGTCCGAAATGCCGAGGCTGACCGGGTATTTGGTGCCTCCGAACGTGATCACGGCCGAGAGCCCGAGCGCACCCTTCGTACCGGTCGCGGGGAGCTTCGGGTAGCCGGCCGGGATGTCGTCGTTGACGAGCTTCGCCTCGTCGGCGGTGATGTTCGACGACGACACGATGACCTGCAGCGTGTCGATGGCAGCGGTCTGATCTGGCCCGAGCAGCGAGTCGAGCACCGGCAACTCGGAGATGTCGATCGGATGGTCGATCGTCAGCGCTGCGTAGTAGACGGTGCTGAACGGCTGCGCCGGCTGCGCGACGAAGATCGCTTTGCCATACGTCGCCGACTCCGCACTCACGATCAGCCGTCCGTCGCCGAAGCCGTAACTGAGGCTCGCCGATTTGAGATTCAGATCGAGGCCGTCGGGCAGCGTCGGCGACGGCAGGTGCAGCATCGAGGCGATGTCGGAGAACTGCAGGTACGCCTGCTCCGTCGTCTCCTGCCACAGCGCCGTCATGGTGGTCTTCTGATCGGAGCTGAAGTCGACTTCGAAGTACGACTCGCCGACCCAGAGGTAGCCCGCGAAAACGATCGAGTCCGTCGTTTTCTCGATACCGACGCCGAACACCGTTTCCGCGCCGGAGACGTCGAGCGTTGCCTGGCACTGGAAGATGAATTCGTGCGTTGCGGTATTGAAGAAGAAATTGATCGCGTGCAGGTAGAGCGTCGGAGCGGTGTTCGGGACCTGCACTCCGAAGTACGACGCGACCGCCTTGACCAGATCGGTGAGGCTGACGTGGACCGGCTCGAGTGTCCCCATCTGGAACTCCCATCCGCCCGTCTCGGTCGTGTACGACGCACGGCCGTAGAGGTCCGCGCCGGCAATCGAGAACTTCGCCGCCACCTCGCCGGTGAATGCGGACGGGTCCTTGCCGATATCCATCGAAATTTCGGTGAGCGAGAACGGCGTCGACCCGATGTGGAACGTCCAATCGGAGGTGACCGTCGCCTGGAAGCGATAGAACTGCGTGCTCCAGTCGCCGAAGACCTTCAGCTGCGTGCAGTCGATCTTCGGCATCTGGATCGTGTCGCCGGCCGCCGCCAGCACGAGCTGCCTGATGTCGATCGTTGTGTCGTCGGCGAGCTCGCAGCTGAAACTGACGTCCGGCAGGTCGAATGCCGCGACGAGCTGTCCGCCCGAAATCGACGCGCTCGCGCCAACGCTCCCCGTGACGTACCACGTCGAGCCGTCCGGCCGCGCATAACCCGCCGGTGTGTACGTGAACGACACGAACATGTCGTTGAAGGCGATCAGGCCGTCGAAGATCGGAAAGGTACGCCCGATCGCCCACGTCGCGGTCGCGCCGAGCGCAATCATCCTGACGCTTGGTGTCGACGCGAGCACGAGCTTCACGTCGGTCAGCTGGATGTCGTCGAGCGCAGGGAAACCGAGGCTCGCGGACGGGATCGAATCGGTGATGCTGCTACCGATCAGCTCCGAGATCTCCGCGACGGT